>NZ_CALLJH010000056.1:0-13151 GCF_938091255.1 uncultured Chloroflexus sp. | reverse complement strand
CGCCAGCGTCCCTTGCAACGCTGCTAATTCTTGCGCGCGCGCTTCAACCGCGCTGAGTTCCTGCTCCCACGCGGGGAGATCGGCGAAGATTTGCGATAAATCCCACGTATATTCGACTGATATTTCGGCCCGTGTGGGAACTTGATTTGCGGTAAGGGTCATTTTAGTTCCTTTCGTCATAGGCACGGCGATCTGCCGCTATGGTCGCCCTGTTCGCCATTATACCTGACTCAGCAAGTGATTGCGTGGATGATGCGGCCCCTCACCACCCACTCGCAAAAGGGACAAAGACGCGGTAGCACCGGACGGCTGGCTGGCACCGCAAAGGAGGTGAACGCAAAGTATGCAAAGACGCAAAGGCGCAAAGGTCGCGAAGATTGCAAAGGGTTTTTGGGATGGCAATCATTCCCTGCTTCCTCTATGCCCTCTGCGATGCGCTACCATCCCCTTCCCCTAGCGGAGGGAAGGGGGTGGGGCCGCCTAGCGAGAGCAGAGCGCTCCTGCGTTCCGCACCTGCAATGCCTTGACCACCAATCAGTTGCTCCCCCTCTCCCGCCGTCAGGAGGGAGAGGAGGCCGAGGGTGAGGGATGCATTCACGCTAATTACCGCACAATTTGTGGCACATATATCCGATATTGGCCAGCGCTGATGATGACCGGCCCCTGCAACCATGGTCGATATTGGACAAAATTGCTGACTTTATCACCGCTGCCGTTGTTCACCAACCCATCGGCATTTGAGGCATCATTCGGACCGGTCACATTCCCCCACCAGTTATTCGGTGCTGAAATCCAATGATCAGGGGTGTCGTTTTGGATACCGGCAGTCGTATTGCCCACGATGTTACAGTACTCGACCACTGGATTGGCAGCAGTGCCAGAACTACGCAACCCATACCGATTGTTCGCTAATGTACAATAGCGTAACACCGGCGAAGCGTTGTCAACGTGAATCGCGGCGGAAGCACTGGACATGTCACCACTATAGCGCACCACAATGTACGAGAGTGTGCCGCTGCTGCCGCTACGGAACAAGAGGCGACCCCATTGGCTAGGAGCCGGCGGGGTGGTTGAGCTGACCGTTGTACCACCCACGGTTGAGTCGTTGATCGAAGTGACGTAAATCGGTTGGCTCTGGGTGCCATTGGCATTGAGGATCCCGTCAATCAAAAACTCCACCGAGGCATCCTTTGGCTTAATCACGACCCCCGGCCCCCACGTCAACGTGACACCGACGGCAACTGTAATATCTCCTTGTGGCACATACGGCGCTTCGGTTTCATCCCACGTCGTGTTGGCCGCAATCCCGCCGCCTTGCACACAGATGCCATTAGTGCCATTACCGCTAAAGTTCGCTGCGGTCATATTAGTCAACGTCACATCCGTTTGCGGATGAATTGCCACCGCACACCCGCTGCCAAACCTAAAGGTGCTGGCATTGATGGTCACTTGTGCGTCAAGGGCTTGCTCTACCATAGAGAGATTAAACCAGAGCCGTCCACCATAGCGCAATTCGACCATATTCAACGTTGCGCTGCCGTTACTCCTTACCAAGATACGCCCCCAATCACCGCGTTCAGGCGGGTTAGTATCGTTACCGGTTGAACCGCCAATCGTATTGTCACGCAGCGACGTCACGACAACCGGTTGGCCAGTAGTGCCATTGGCATTGAGCGCGCCATCGATGATAAAGTCTGTCTCGGTATTGTACGGTTTGATCACAATCCCCGGCCCCCATGTCAGAGTAGCCCCAAACGCAACCGTTATATCACCCTGCGGCACATAGGGTATCTCTGTCTCATCCCATGTTGTATTAATTGAAATACCGCCGCCTTTCACGCACAAACCATTGGTTCCGTTACCGGTTACATTGACGAGAGTTAGATTGATAATGGTGAAGTCATTCTGCGGATGAGTCGCCAAAGCACATCCTCTCCCATATTTAAAAGCACCGCCTTTGATGGTCACATTTGCGCCAACATCTTGTTCCAACATGCTCAGCGCTGACCACCCTTGGCCGCCATACCGCAATTCAAGCTGGTTCAACTCCCCAGCGCCAGTACTGCGGAAGAGGATACGGCCCCAATCACCGGGAGCGGGCGGGTTGGTTGTGTTGTCGGTGGAGCCGCCAATCGTATCGTCACGGACTGAAGTCAGCGTAACGGGTTGGCCGGCAACACCGTTCACATTGAGCACACCATCAATGAAGAAAGCGGTGTTGAAATCACGCGGCTTCACCACAATCCCCGGCCCCCATGTCAGAGTAGCCCCAAACGCAACCGTTATATCACCCTGCGGCACATACGGCGCTTCCGTCTCATCCCACGTCGTATTGGTCAATACCCCACCGCTATCGACGCAAATCCCATTGAATTCATTGCCAGTAAAGCTCGCCGGGCTCATATTGCTCAGGGTAAAATCGCTCTGTGGCGGCATGCTCAATGGGCAGCGCCTGCCATTGACAAAACGCCCGGCATTGATCGACACCGCAGCGCCGACCTCTTGGCGCAAGATCGCATTGCTGGCATTTTTACCGCCATAGCGCATTTCAACATAATCAAGCACGCCGCTGCTGCTGGTGCGAAACAGCACCCATCCCCAATTGCCGGGAGATGGCGTTGTCGTCGTATTGCCACTGGCGCCGCCGATGGTATTGTCATAGATTGAGGTGAAATAAATAGGTTGATCCGCCGTGCCCTGTGCCCGCAGCGTTCCGTGTACCAACAGGTTCGCCCCAAGGAAGACATCGGCCAGCTTTATGACCACCCCCGCCCCTAACGTAAGCGTCTTGCCGAAGGCCACGCTCACATCGCCAGTGAGAATGTAGACCGCTTCGGTTTCATCCCACGTCGTATCAGCGGTAATATCGCCGCTATCGACGCAAAGGCCGTTGTAGACATTCCCGCTAAAGTTCACCGGACTCATGTTCTCCAGCGTGACATCATTCTGCGGATGCATCCTGATCGCGCACTGATAGCTAAATTTAAAGAAGCTGGCACGAATAGTGACGTTGGCGTTCACCTCCACCCGCACCATCGGCTCAGTATAAGCGCCGCCGTAACGAATCTCGACGTGTTGCAGCACCCCTGTGCTGCCGCTCTGAAAGTGGATGTATTGCCAATTGGCCGGTTGGGGGGTATTGGCTTCATTATCGGTATCGCCGCCGATCGTATCATCGCGAATGGAAGTAAAGTAGATAAGATTATCGGAAACGCCGTTGGCAATCAGCTTCCCTTGTATAGTCAAACGGGTGTAAAGATTAAATTTCACCACCGTACCGGCTTGGATGGTCAACGTCACTCCTGCTGGCACCGTCACCGTGCCATACACCACATAGACCTTATCTGCTGTCCACACCTCATCAATGCTCAACATGCCGCTTTTACACACTAGCGCCGGATTACTGCAATTCACTGCAGCTTGAACCGGTTTCGGCCACAGGGTCATCGCAACCGCGAACACAACAAACATAAAAAACGGAAGTGCTGGACGAAAATAATGGCGCATTGCTTCACTCCATTGGCAAAGACACTAGTGCTTATCATATCATTTTAATGTGTTTCAATAACACTTTATCATCTTACAAATTCATGATTACCATCATGTTACGATTGAAGCAGCGAGCATTCTTGTTTCATCAATGAGCAAGAACCATCTTCCCTCGCGCAGAACGGCACCAAAGAACAACCTTTACCGCATCTGCAACACCTTAATAGTGTATCGTTCGCTTCACACATCAGGATGCATAAACAACCCCTTCTTCCATTATGGAAGAAAGGGACTGGCGGGAGGGCAAAAGATGTCTATTCACCTGCAAACAATCCGCTCGCTTGAAAGCCTTTCCGCTGGCAAGTGCCATTAATCCCCCTGTGTGGGCGCAGCCATTGGTATCACCACCGGCGCAGCCGCCGGACGCGCGCGTCCGGGCAGGGTCAGTGCTAGCGCCGCCGCCGGCAAGCCAAGCAGCGTCACTCCGATCATCACTGTCTCAAGACCAACCACGTCGGCAAGGATGCCGCTTAGCCATGTGCCGATCGCGCCAGTAGCGAAGGTGAAGCCAAGAATGAGGCCCGACGCCAGCCCTTGCTTGACTGGCAAGATGCGCTGGGCATGGACGACGAGAATGCTATGTTGGCCGCCGACCAGCATCCCAGCCAAGCCACAAGCAATGAAAATAGCCCACAGCGGCGTGGACAGAAAACAGGCCAAGCCAGCGGGGACGCTGAGGATTAGCGGCCAGACCGTCGCAGCGCGCATGCCAAACCGGTCAGCCATCCAGCCATTCAGCACGTTGCCGACCGCCGCCGTCGCCATAAAGGTACCGGCCAAGGCACCGTACACAGTTGGCTCCCAACCGCGATCGCTGAAGAGTTTGGGCAGGAACGACTGGTATACCGCCTGTATCGACGAGCGTACCACGACCAGCGTAATAAACGCAAGAAAGATCGCGATTGCCAGCGCCGTCCAAACTTGAGGCACAGCGGGGGTGGCGGCGCGTGCAGTCCGCCGGCTCCGGGCAGTTTGCTGGGCAAGGAGCAGGACTCCCGCCGGCACGATTGCCGCGAGCGCAATCGGTACGATTCCCGGCGTGCCGGCAACCGCTAGGACGATCCCGGCTAACAGCGGGCCGACCGCCAAGCCGGCCTGTCCGCCAAAAAAGAAGATGGCTGTCGCACTGGCCGGTTTGTTGGGCACCGCAGCCGCGGCGCTGGCGGTGCCGATCGGGTGAAAGAGACCGCTGCCGAGTGCAGCGAGCAGAAAACAGGGCAAGAGCACCGTCCAGTTTGGCGCTAGCGCCACTCCGGTATAGCAGAGCGCCATCCAGAGCACGCCCAGCGCCGCGAGTTGTAGCGTGCGTCCGGGTAGGCGGTCGGCGATCCAGCCAAACAGCGGCTGCGAGAGCGCACCGAGTAAGGTGTAAACAGTTAGGGCCAAGCCGATTTGCTGGTTGCTAAGGCCTAACGGCCCAGCCAAGACTGCCAGCAGCACTGCGCCGACGCTATTGAGCACATCAACCATAAAATGGCCGCCAACCACCGCCGTAAAGACCCGATTCCGCAGCATGCCGGCTTATCCTTTCCTTTATTATCAGCAGGGCAGATTGTGCTCTGCCCCTCGGCTTACGCTATCGCCGCTCAAACATGATCTTGCCCCCGACGATCGTCAACTCGGCATGCAGCGTATGCAAATGCTCCGCCGGCATCTGGAAGGGATTGCCGTTCAGGACGACCAGATCGGCTAACACGCCGGACGACAAACGACCCTTGCGATCAAAAGCGGCTTCCGCCGCCGCCGGGCCGCTGCAATAAGCTGCCAATGCTTCGGTGAGCGCCAGTCGTTGCTCAGGATACCATCCACCAGCAGGTATGCCATCGGTCGTTTGACGGGTTACCGCAGCGTGAATGCCGGCCCACGGGTCAAGCGTCTCGACCGGCGCATCTGAGCCAAACGCTAGTGTTACACCGGCATCAAGCAGACTACGCCATGCGTAACTGGTTACGCAGCGCGCACCCCACAACCGCTCGGCCATTTTCATATCGGCGGTGCAGTGAATCGGCTGCATCGAGGCAATCACCCTAAGTTCGGCAAAGCGAGGAATGTCGCGCGGATCGAGAATCTGGGCATGCTCAATCCGATTGGGTAACGCGAGCTGCGTTGCAGTAGGACGAGCAGCGGCGATAGCGTCAAGTACACTCCGATTGGCTGCATCACCAATCGCATGCACGACCACACTGATCCCGTGCGCATTGGCGCGCGTCACAATTTCTTTCATCTCGGCAGGTGGAATGACGGCGATGCCGGTATGATCACGCCCCTCATACGGTGCCAGCATGTGGGCGCTCTCAGAACCAAGCGAACCATCGGCAAACAGCTTGAGACCGCCAATCCGCAGCCAATCGTCACCCAACCCGCTGCGCAAGCCTAAACCGATGGCGTGATCGAGATGCGCACCGGCAATATGTGCCAGCACGCGGATGGTCAGATCACCGTCAGCCCGCAGCGCTTGTAGATCAATCAGCGTATCGGGACCATCAGCCGGATCGGTCGCCGGCGGCACGTGCAAGCTGGTCAAGCCGTAACTCAACGCCTCGTTTATGGCTAATCGTAGCGCAGCAAGCCGCTCGGCACGAGTAGGGGGTGGCACAATCGCGCGCACCAGTTCCATTGCGGTTTCAAACAGGATGCCGGTCGGTTCACCTCGCTCATCACGCTGAATCTGACCACCATCGGGATCAGGTGTCGCCGAAGTAATCCCAGCCAGCTCAAGGGCACGGCTGTTTACCCAGAGCGAGTGGCCATCTTTGCGATCCAACATCGCGGGCCGTTCAGGACACACCCGGTCGAGATCAGTCCGGGTAGGCCAGCGCCCGCCCCACAGCGTATGATCCCAGCCGTTGCCCCGCAACCATGCTCCCGGCGGCAAACGTTGCGCCGCAGCAGCGATCTGGTCGAGCGCCGCAGCGAAATCGGCACAGCCGGTCAGGCGCACCTGCTGGCGGGCAAGACCGTACAGCACAATATGAACGTGCGCATCGGTCAAACCTGGCAGCACTGCCCGCCCGCGCAGATCAATCGCCTCAATCTGATGGCCGGCGGCGGCTCGCACCGTCGCTTCATCACCCACCGCCAAGATTCGCTCGCCGCGAATGGCTACCGCTTGAACCACCGGTTGGGCCGGATCGAGGGTGTAGATTGGGCCATTGTAAAACACTATGGTAGTCATAACAAACCTTTTGTAGGATGGTCAAATACGAACGAAACGAAAGGTTATATAGTCAGAGCGGTACCCAATCCTACGCCTTCCTCGCCGTTCTGTCAAATCTGAGTAGTCAAATATTTACTTAGTGTAGAACATGCTTAACTTGTTGAGGCTTCAACTTTCGAGTACGCTCACAAGTATGGTATGATATGTCAAGATTTTGCACATGATGTTACCAAGCCTTGTCCAGATACTCAAAACCAAGTTTCAAATATTCTTCTTTATCCTTTCCGTCTTAAACCTCTTGTAGCGGTGCGCCTTTGCGTTAGCGTTTATCGTAGGAGGCCGGTAATGACCAATCCGCGCTCGAACTATGCGTTGGCAGGCGCAGCCCTCTTTAACCCGATGGCAGCGATGTACTGGCTGGATCTAGCGCGCGGGCAGCGCCCCGGCATCGGGCTGGCACTGGTTAGCGCAGCGGGTGCGGCATGCGCCGGGTTGGCCGCCGATCCGCGCCAGCACCCATGGCGAGCGGTGGCGAGCGGGTTAGCAGCAGCGACTGGCGCTGCGCTAGCCGGTTGGGCTTTGCAGCGGTATGTGGCGTGGGTGGAAGGCGAGAGCGAAGATGCACCGGCGCCGCCAAACGCGCACGATCTGCTTGTGCCGGCGGCAGCAGCCTGCGCTGGTGCGGTTGGCGTGGCCGCGTTGGTGGGCCGCGCGCCAGAACAATACATCGAATATAGTGGTAAGCACGGCGATTATCGGTGGATTGCCGCCAATCCTCATCCAGCCCAGCGCTGGTTGGCATGGGGCGGCTATCTCGCCCACCAGTTGGCGATTTGGGGATGTATCTACGCCGGCCAGCGCCAACGCCTGCGCTATACCAGCGATATGCGTCGGCTCAATTGGCTGGCGCTAGCAGTCAATGCCGGCGGGGTGGCACTGCACTATCTGCAATCGCGCTATACCTACGATGGGCTAGCCCGTGATGTGCCCGAAGGCAGCGCGCTCGGTTCGGTATCATTTATTCTGATGTTAACGCTTGCGCTTGAATCGCCGCGGCGCGGTCTGTTTTTCGGCAGCCGCAGGGTGATGCCGCCCCCTGAACTTGTGCGCTTTGCCCGCCGCTTTCACGGCTATATCTTCTCGTGGGCTTCGACCTACAATTTCTGGTATCACCCGATCGACCCGAAACCGCTGCACTACACCGGCCTCTTCCATACCTTGTTGATCTTCGTCCAATCGGCGCTGATCTACACCAATGCCCACCGCGATCCACGCTGGACATTAGCCCTTGAGATGTTGGCCTTGCCGCATTCGGTTGTCTCGACACTCTATAAACGCAGCGGGCTAGCGGCGATGTTTACCTTTAGCTTCTTAATGATGTTTGTGGTTAACCAGATGCACGGCCTCAATCTACCGGCGCGGGCGCGCTGGACGATCGGCGGCGCGTATGCCGCTACCGTGCTGAGCTACTACGGCGCGCGCCGTCAATGGCATAAGTTGCCTGATATCCTACGGATCCCGATCCTTGAATACGGGGTATTAGGCATATTGGTGTTGTTGTCGCTGTTGATGCGAGCCGTGCGACAGTTAGAGGGGAACCCGCACACTGTGCAACTCGACTACGAGAAGTAGCACACAGATTAGCACGGGTTTGGGCAGATTCGCACGAATCGCGCCAACCGTGAACATCCGTTGCATTCGTGTCCACCTCTCTACATAAATGGGACACGGATACTCACTACCCAATCCGTGTCCCATTCACCACAATTTCTACTTCACCGCGCGCGCCGCAGCAAAAACCGCCTCGCTGAGGGTTGGGTAGGCAGTAAAGATGGCGGCTAGGTCAGCAATCGTCGCGCCGCTCTGAATGGCTAGCGCCACCGGAGCCAGCAGATCAGCGGCGTGCGCCCCTACCGCGATCCCACCCCGGATTTGGCGGTTGGCAGCATCGAAGACCAACTCAACCCAGCCTTCAGTTTCGTCACCGAGGTAGGCCTTGAGCGAAACGGTGTACGAGGCCCGCACCCGTTGCAACACACCCTCTCCGCCGGAAACAATCCCTACTTGCGCGATTTCAGGCACGGTATACACAGCGCTGACGACAGTGTGCGGGCAATACCCCGGCGCCGGCAACTCAGCCGCTGTCCGTCCGGCGATCCACGCCTGCGCCAGCGCGCGGTTGGCAAGCATCGGCCCGCCGGCAGCATCACCGACAGCAAAAATATGCCCCGCTTCGGTGCGGCCATAGTTATCGATCGCAAGCTGCCCATTCTCGCCCACCTTCAACCCGGCAGTCGCAAGGTTGAGCCGGCTCAGATCGGGCACCCGGCCAATGGCGAGGAAGGCCATCGCCGCAGTATGCGTCACGCCATCGGTCGTAGTGACGGCCACCCCATCTTCGGTACGCTCAGCTCGCTCGACATCAACTTGATGAATAACTACGCCGTGCGCCGTCATTGCCGCCGCCAATGCTTGACCGGCAGCCGGATCAAACATTGGCAGCACGCCGGGAGCGCCCACGATCCACGTCACTTTAACCCCTAACCGGCTAAAGAGCGAGGCAAACTCGCTGCCGGTCGGCCCGCCGCCAATGACGATCATATCGGGTGGCAACGCATTGAGATGGCTGGCAAAGCGCGGCGCGATAATCCGTTGGCCATCGGGCTTCATTGTGGGTGGGAAGCGCGGTACCGAGCCGGTAGCAATAATTACGGCATCAGCAGATAACATCTGCTGGCTTTCACCCTGACGAACGACGAGTTCGTGCGGGCTATTGAAAGCGGCCACACCGTTGACAACCTTAACACCAGCGGCATGTAACCGTTGCGCCTCGCGTTCGCTCCACCGGCTCGCCACATCCTTGATTCGAGCTAACACTACGGCTGGATCAACTTGTCCTGAACCAACTACTATCCCTGCCGCAGAAGCATGGGCAATAACGCCGGCCACTTCGGCAGCGTGCAACCACACCTTGCTCGGAAGCAAACTATCCCAACCGGTGCGTCCACCGATCGGCCCTTCGCTGATTAATGTGACCTGTGTGTTACCTTGAGCAGCGGCGACCGCTGCTTCCACCCCGGCCGGCCCGCCACCGATCACGACAATCTGTTTCATGGACGTTCTCCCAACGCCATCCAACAATATTTATCCGTGATGGAAGATGCAAAAAATGGACGAGTGGTTACACTTGGTAGATATGCTAGCATGGCAAGGCCCGACGTGGTATGCTCTTGCCACGAAATAAGCCCCGTCCTGATGTGTAGCCCCATTTCTGCGTTGTGACTATGGCAAGCGGATCACCTACGCTTTCGGCCCAGTGCTACGTTATGAATCCGACGGTGGTTCAGGCGTCGTTTCTTGGATCGGTTCAGTCGCCGGCGCCGGTTCGGGATCAGGCGCGCGAATACCGAGTACGATGGTCGTGTCAGGCAAAATCCATTCACCTGCCGCCGGCAGCGAACTGAGCACCACATATGGCCCGTACCGGAAATAATCCTCGCCGGCTCGATCCGGCCCTTGATAATCAACGTAGATGCGACCGAGATCAATACCCAGTAATGCCAACACCTCTTTGGCCTGATTTTCACCCAACCGACGCAAATCGGGCATCAAGATCGCCCCCTCGACCGGCGGTACCGGGACCGGTGGTTGGAACATCTCGGTCGTGCATTCGGGCAGGTCTTCATATTTGAGCTGTACCGTCGCGTCACCGCCACGCCACTTGTATTCAACTTTCTCGTTCGGATCAGGCGGCGGTAGTTTCCACAGATAAATCTCGCGTACCAATTCGGGTGGATAGCTGGCATCCGGCGCCGGACGGCAGTAGGCCCCATCGCTAAGCGCGCTCAGGTCTTGTGGTAATGGTGGCGCTTTGGGATCAGTAGGCGGCGCTGGCGGCGGGTTGGGACGCAACTCGCCAGTACTCGTCCACTCTTCAGGAGTAGGGATGCGCACGACGGTCACTTTGTCATAGGCGGAACAGAGGCCCTCTACTGGCAGCAGGCCGGTTGGGTTGGCAGTTGGCGTCGGGCGCAATAACGCCTCCTCCTCCAGCCGCTTCAGCATGTCTTGGGTGAACAGCTCTTCGCGATAGCCGCCAAACGGGCCGGGCAATTCGCAGATCGGGCGACGGACGACCTTTTCAGGCAAGGTGAAATTGGTTTGAATGTCACCATTGGGAAAAGGGCCAGCAAACAGTGCTCGATACCGATCATCCTCGGCGATCAAACGGAAGATACTCTCCATCACATTACGCCAGATAATGCCACCGCCGGTCAAGCTTTCTACCCGCGCCGTTGGCTCATTATTGTTGTTGCCTGTCCAGACCCCCACCGTTACAAACGGCGTGTAGCCAACTGCCCATGCATCGCGCCAGTCATTGGTGGTGCCAGTCTTGACAGCAGCGGGCAAGCTGAGACGAAGCGGGCTGTTGAGACCCCAGATCGCTTGGCGGGCGCGATCGTCGCTAAGCATATCAGAAATGATCGCCGCCAACGCCGGATCGACAGCCTCTTCACCGGGAGTTTGGGTGAAGCGTTCGAGGGTGCGACCTTGCGAATCGGTAATTTCGAGAATAGCTACCGGCTCAAAATACCGCCCGCCGCTGGCCAACGTATTATATGCCGTCGTTAACTCAAGCGGCGACACCTCACCACCGCCTAGCGTGAGTGACAAACCGTAGAAGCCAGCACCACGCTTCAGACCGTTACGAATACCGACCCGCTCAAGCAACCCAAGCGTGTACTCAATTCCGGCAAATTTTAACGCTTTGACTGCCGGCATATTGAGCGAATTAGCCAGCGCTGTGCGAATCCGCACTGGCCCGTTCCACTGGCCGTTGTAATTCAGCGGCGCGTACCAACTGCCAGTACCGGTCGGGAATTGGGTGGGCACATCCCACAAGACCGATTCCGGCGTCATTCCTTGCTCCATAGCCGCTAGATAGGTAAATGGCTTCAGCGCCGAACCGGGTTGTCGTTCGCGGGTGGCAACATTCACCTGCCCATCGAGCACATTGCCCGACTCGCCGGGGGTAGTGGTTGGTTTGACCGCGTTGTAATCGATACTGCCAACCATCGCCAGAATCTGGCCGGTATTTGGCTGCATAATCACCACTGCCGCATTATGGATATTGCGCGACTCAAGCTCGGCGATGCGTTCGAAGGCGGTCGCTTGGGCCATCCGTTGCAATTGCAGATCGAGAGTCGTGGTAATACGCAATCCACCACCGTAGACAATCTGCGAACCATACCGTTGCAAGAGCAGATCGCGCACGTAAAAGACAAAGTGCGGTGCATTGAGCGGCGCTTCTTGCGGCGCAAAACGGAGCGGCGTCGCTAATGCACGGCGTGCCTGCGCTTCGGTGATATAGCCGTCTTCCACCATCCGGCGCAGTACTGCTGCCTGTCGCACTCGCGGCAATGGTGTACCGGCAGGTAAACGTGCTTGCGGATCAAGCCAGTCATTACCGACATAGACTGGCGGCAAGTAGGCACCTTGAGCGTCGCGTTCGAGATAATTCACCGGGTTGTAGACCGATGGCAATTGCGGCAGGCCAGCCAACAACGACGCCTGATTGAGATCAAGCTCAGCAGCACTGACGCCAAAATAAACTTCACTGGCCGCTTGAATGCCGTAGGCCAGATTGCCGTAAAAGTTCTCGTTTAAGTAGAGTTCGAGAATCTGATCCTTGGTATATATGCGATCAAGCTCTTGGGCCAGAATGATCTCTTTCAGCTTACGCTCGTAGCGGCGCTCAGGCATCCGCTCTTCCGGCGTCAACACGCTATTCTTAATCACCTGCTGGGTGATCGTCGAAGCGCCACCGGTCTCTTCGCCAGCGCGCAGGCTGTCAACTAAGGTGCGGATAATGCCGGCTAAATCGATACCGGGATTGGTGTAAAAGGTTTTATCCTCGATCGCGATGGTGGCTTGAATCAAGAGCGGGCTAATCTCATCAATCGCAACTTTGGTGCGCTTACCAGCATCGAAAAACTCGTAGAGCAGTTCGCCGTTGCGATCGAAGATGCGTGAGTTCTCAAACAGCTCGCGGTTATCGAGCAGGGCCAAGCGCGGCCTTAAGCTCTCGGCGACCTGCGTATAGGCATTGTAGGCAAAGCCGGCCAGTCCGATGAGTACAACTACTGTAAGGCCTAATAAGGCCAGCAACGTGTTGATCAGCCAGCGGCCAATGACCGAACGCGGTGCAGGCCGACCGCGTAACAGACGCGGCGGCACATGCCGGTGACCGTTACGACGGTTTCGGCCATTATTCATATGTAAACGACGTGAACGAAGCATACTATCCTCAAACGCATAAACGCGCTACATGCAACACAAACTCGCGAGTAGTATAGCATGCCGTTGGCGGGCGAAGGATGAGCGGAAAGCCGGAGCTTGTGTCGGGGGCTTGCGCCCCCTCGCAATGACACATTCCCCCCTCCCC
>NZ_CALLJH010000055.1:0-14257 GCF_938091255.1 uncultured Chloroflexus sp. | reverse complement strand
ACGCCGGTACCTCACTCGGAGCGGCTGGCTCTGCCGTCTGCAACCACCCCGGCACCTCACTCGGCCCGGCTGGCTCTTCTGCCTGCAACCACGCCGGCACCTCACTCGGAGCGGCTGGCTCTTCTGCCTGCAACCACCCCGGCACCTCACTCGGAGCGGCTGGCTCTGCCGTCTGCAACCACGCCGGTACCTCACTCGGCCCGGCTGGCTCTGCCGTCTCCCAAGCAGAGAGATCGCTGGCATCAGCCTCGCGCAGCCACGTCGGGATCTCGCTCGATGTTGTCGTAGGCGATCTATCAACGAGGTCAGACGGTTCTGCTTCCTGCAACCACGCCGGCGCTGCACGCTCTTCTGGTTCCGCCTCCTGCAACCACGCCAGCGCTGCGCCCGCCTCTGCTTCAGCAGTTTCCCACCCAGCGCGAGCACCAGCGTCAGCCTCGCGCAACCACGCTGGAACCTCGCCAAAAGAATCGGCGGTTGGCGACGTATCGAGCGATACTGGCTCTGGCGGAACGGCACTCAACTGCCGCTCCGCTTCCAGCAACCAATCAGGCGGCTCTTGCGCTTCCGGTACTTCCGACGCTTCCGGTTGCAGCGCCGGCTCAGCTTCACTAGTTAACCAAGCCGGAAAGTCAGCATCAGAGCCGGTCACGTTGCGCAGAGCCGCATTGCTGTCAGCCACCAAGGTTGGCGCATCCGATGCGACTGGCGGGGTTGTCGTTGTTGGAGGCGACGTAAAATCTTCATCGAGCAGCCACGACGGAAGATCAAGGCGCACCGAGCCGGGAGCAGCCGGCGGCTCATCACCAGCAACATTCTGCAACCAAACCGGCAAATCTGGCACTGGCGGACCACCGGATGGTGAACGATTCGGCGTTGACCATTCCGGCACATCGGTCGCAAAGACGGTCTCTTCATTCGCGGCTACGCCTGTCCCCCAATCCGGCGGATTGGTTGGCGGCGCAATCTCGGCCAATTCATTCAACCAATCATCGAGCGCCGGTTCAGATGGCTGCTCGGCTGCCACAACCGGCTCGTTCGACAACACTGACGGCTCCGATGGCGCTTCAGCAAAGGCCTTTGCAATCTCTTCCTCGCTCAAATCGCGCAACCATTCGGGCACACCAGTATTGGGATCAAGCGACGCCGGTTCTGGCGCCAATTCTGGTGCCGGTTCGACTACCTCTTCCTCTTCGTGGCCAATACTCCGCAACCAATCAGTGGGGCCAACGGGCAGGCGCAGCCGCGAACTCGTGGTTGGCGGCGGTTCAGCCGGTGACTCAGCGGCGGGAGCTGGTTCGCCACTGAGGCCTTGCAGCCAGCCGGTAGCGCCGAAGGTAGACGGACGTTCAGGCGGAGCTTCCGGCGCATCATCAGCCAACCACGCTGCCGGCTCGGCGCTAGCAAGAGGATCGCTCACCTCTGTTTGCAACTCAGCCAGCCAATCGGGCACATCAGCGGGAGCAGCCGGCTCAGGTGCAGTCAGCCAATCAGGAATCGCCTCAGCAGACGATGGTGATGGCGGAGTTATCCGATCAATACCACGCAACCACGCTGGCGTCTCATCGGAGTCGTCCGGCGGCGGCGGTAAGGGCACATTACGAAGCCATGGCGGTAGATGTTCCATAGTGGCATCATTAGCGCCGGTACGCGACCGCCTCAGCGATCGGCATACGGCATATCAAAGCCAATGAGTAGACGCACGCCAGCCACGAGCGCGCCAATCGCTGATCCAAGCAAAAGACCGCGCGCGCCGGCAGCAACAAGATAATCATTGAGCCACTGCACAGTCTGGCCGATCACTGGGATCAAGGTCAATGGCGGCAATTGAATAATCAGCACCAACAGCGCCACAACAACCACAACCACTGCTTCAGCGCGGCCACTGCGCAACGTGCGCAGCATCGCGCTCAACGCGAAAAAGGCGAGGAGCGCAAGCAAGCTTGCGGCGAGCGGTTCATAGATCAAGCGAAACACGATGCGGATCGGCGGCGCAGCTAAGGTTGCCGGCAACGCCAATCCGGTTGCAGTACGGGTCGGATAGAAGATACCGGCCACAATCACGATGACCATACCCGCAATCAACACAAGGCTATAGCGAGCTTCTGGCGTGCGCATCTGTACCCGCCGCATATGCGCCTGCGCCACACTCCACGCGCCGATAAGCACTGCGATAGCCGTAATCAACGCCGCCCACTGCACCAACACCGCTGCCAAAGCAGCGACTGCCGGGCCAGCGCCGACAAAATCAAGCAGCACGATCAGCCCGCTGACACCGGCGATCACCACTGCGATCAGTTGGCGCGGATTGCGCAACGGAGACGACATGCAATCACCACCCCGGCAAGAATGGCCATCCCAATAACGACCGGATCACACCGTACCCAAAAGCCAATACCATCAACCAGATGACCGCTGCCCGCAGCGTATCGTGGGTCAGCAAGCGCGCTTGGGGCGCAGGGGCCGCAGTCAGATATGCCTCAGCCGCAAAGATCTCTTCGCCCACCAACACGTGCGGCGTTGTCACCGCCATCACACCTAGCGCCGCTGGATGGGTGCTACCCAATACTTGTGGAATCTGTTGTTGCGCGCCAATCTCTGCCGCTAGCAATACTTCTTGATCAAAAGCGCCGGCGAGCAAACTCGCTTCTAACGGTTCACGATGATAGCGGGCCGCCACAGCCGCAGCATACGCCATCGCGTCGGCGTGCGCCCAAAGCTCGATCTGGCGCGGGTCGAACGCCTGCGGCTGACCAACAGCGCGGTACGACTGGCGGACAGCGCCCCGCAACGCTAGATGAGCCACTGCATCAGCCGAGCTAACGACGATCGTTGCCCCACTCGCCGCTGCCTGCTCGCTAGCCTGCCGCACAACGTTCAAGCCGGCCAGCAACTCAGCCGTACTGGCCCGTTGCCCATCGCCGGCCCCAATCGTGCTAGCACCGGGAGAGAGATGTACTGCCCGGCCCGTTTCCGCACTGCGCGCCAGTGCCACCCGTAAGGCATCCAACGCCGGCAGTGGCCGCCGTACCGGCAGCCGGCCAGCGAGGACGCGCGCGTGATGCAGCCAGACAAGGGCGATGACCACGGCAAGCGCAATAATGAAGAAGATTGCCGGCAGGCTCATCAGATGCTTCCTTTTTTTCCGACAACACGCAATCGTTTACAGCTTGGCTGCCAATTTCTTATTGAGTGTAACCCACTAGATCGGCTTTGTCAATTGTTTGAGGCAAGAAAAAGCTTCACAAAGCGATAAAACGACACACAATCGTAGAAAGAACGCTAGGGGTAAGATGCTGAGCTGCCAGTCACAGAGTGCGGCAGCGTTGCTGCCACATGCCAGATGACCCACAGCGGGATACCAGCGAGAGAGACCAAACAGCGCTTACATAAACAGTCACAACTGTTTATGTAAGCGCTCCTGCAGCAGATCGCGCAGTGCAGGCCAATGGGCCGGCGTCGTCAACAGATCGATCACGCCGGCCCAGCGCGTACCGCGGGCGAATGGTGCCAGCGCCTGCGCGCCTTGGCTACACACCACATCGAGCGGGGCCACGATCTGCAACACCATTGCAACCGGCACACTCAAGCCGGCCCGCTCGATCTGGTCAGCTAGGTGGTGAAGGAGGTGTGACGGTTCCATTTGGCGTTTGTTCAACCACCCGGCGCAACGCATGCAGAAATTCGAGTGCCAGCTTCTCGAAGCGTTTGCGCTGAGTAGCATCAATCAGGTGCGCAACCAGATCGGGCAACTCCAATTGGTCAAGCCGCTCGATACGGTAACGGCCATCCTCAAGTGGCACCAACCGGCAGCGGTTGATGCCTTGAAACGGCGGAAAACTGATTCGGAAGCGCGTCGCCCGGCTCAACGGCGTATAATCGATTACTTCCATCTCGGCATGCACGAGCATACCGTGCAGTTTAAAACGATACCCATGCCGCGGATGGTCATCCGCCGGCAACTCAATCCGCACCCGTTCGAGCGATGGCATCCAACGTGGCCAATTCCTGAAATCGTCAAGTACAGCCAACACCCGCTCCGGCGGTGCAGTTGTCACCGTCGTTGCGGCGATCTCATAGCGGATCATTGCCTCGTCACCTCTGTGCTGATGCCGGCAACGCGGGCGGCATCAGAGTTCGTCACCAAACACGATTCCCAGACTCCGCGCGCATAGCACTAAATCGCTATGCGGGCGCACCCGATTAAGGTAACCACAGGCTTCGACCAGCGGCACCGTCACAATATCTTGCCCGCGCAGCGCCACCATCTCGCCATAGATCCCGCGCGCGGCAGCTTGCACCGCCGCCGCGCCGTAGCGCGTTGAGAGTAAGCGGTCATACGGTGAGGGTGAGCCGCCGCGCTGCAAATGGCCTAACACCACCACCCGCACATCTTTGCCGGTCAGATGCTCAAGCTGTTCACCAACCCAATGCCCGATCCCGCCCAAGCGGCCTTCAGCGACATACATCTCTTGACCGCCACGCGGGCGGGCGCCTTCCGCAACTACGATAATACTAAACGCACTCCCTTGCACATCGCGCGCATGCACCTTTTCGGCCACCCGCTCGATCGAGAAGGGGATTTCCGGAATCAAGATCACATCGGCCCCACCCGACAATCCGGCGTGCAACGCGATCCAACCGGTATGCCGGCCCATGACTTCAAGTACCATCACTCGATTATGACTGGCCGCCGTGGTGTGAAGTCGATCAATCGCATCGGTCGCCACTTGCAGCGCGGTATCAAAACCGAAGGTACGATCGGTGCCGGCGAGATCGTTATCAATCGTCTTTGGCACCCCAATCACCGGTGCACCCAGTTTGTGCAGCTCCAGCGCAATTCGTTGGGTGCCTTCGCCGCCGATCGTGATTAAGGCGCGCAATCCCATCTCTTCAATCGCTTTGACTGCACGGACATACGGATCCTCTTCCGATAACTCATCGCTGCGTCGCGGGCCAAAATGGCCTTTATTCGTCGTGCGCAGGATCGTCCCGCCACGCGGCAATAATCCTTGCACGTCAGCATTGGTCAACACACGATAGCTCTTCGTCCCCAACAGCCCCTCGAACCCGTCGTGAATACCGAGCACTTCCCAACCGAGACTGGACGCCGACTTGACGACTGCACGGATGACGGCGTTAAGACCCGGCGCATCGCCTCCACTGGTGAGCACGCCGATCCGCTGCTTCTTGCTCGCCATGGCTTACCCCCTCGGACTTATTTCGGTTATCACAGTTTGCTGGCCCGACACACAGATTATACCACCTGCAACTATAGCGTAGCGGTAAATTGTGGCGGTTTTTTTGTAGTTGTGGAGCAACCATAGCAGAGATAGGGCATCGTTCTATCCCTACTCCACGCTGAGCCGGCGACCAAGATCGCGCAAGAAGGCCATCGCGGTTGGATGATCAAGGATGCGCGCATCGTACCACACACTGAGATGCGCGATCGAACCTGTCACCATGGTTTTTTCATCAAGCGCCACCGGTTGCGGATGGGCCGCACTCAGCGTCAACGCCGCCGATGTACCCGACAACGGCGGCACGATCTGCCACCAGCCGTTCGTCGCCGCAATCACACAGGTCGCCCCGCTCAGATCGCTGTTCGCTTGCGCCAATGCCCGGGCAATACCGCGTTCGGTTAAATCACCGGCATCAGCGACTAAACTCCAGCGCCCATCAAGCAAGCCGGCTGCCACGTGGTAGCGATGGCGCACGATAATAGCCGAATCACTCCACACGGCGTTGATCAGGGGGTGCAAGGGGAAGAGCGCCGCTGCCGCCGCAATCAACGCACCGAGCGGGGTGGCTTGCAGACCGCGCGCGGCGAATTCGGCGGCCTGCGCCGCGCACCGGCGCAAGAGCGGCTGCACATTCACGGCAATGGTAGCGCTGGCCAGCGGGATGAGTTCGGTGATGGCCAATGGCGGTTTTATCACTGTCGCGACTGCCACCGTCTGATCGGCCAGCATCGAGGATGGTTCAGCGATAGGCACAACAGGTTCAGGCGGCAGCAACTCAGCCGGCGCCGTCATTATCACTGGTTGGTGATGATAGGAATCTTCGCCCTTGCCAGCCGCCGCCAACACATCATCCCGCCCGATCCGGCCAGCCGGCCCGCTGCCGGTCAAGGTTGCAAGGTCAACACCCAAAACCGCTGCCATCCGCCGCGCCAACGGCGTCACCCGGAGGCGGCGCGGCGGCGCACAACGGGCAAGGATTGCGCCGACAGCTAGCTGTGCTCCCGGCGCGACCAGTTGTTCGGCGAGGATACCGTCACATTGCGCCGGCAGCACCCACTCGGCGTCAGCCGTGAGCACTCGCGCCACTGGGGTGGCGGGTGTAATCGGGTCGCCTACGGCGACGAGCCATTCCAATAAAGTCGCCTCACCCAGTGCAGGCGGCAACGTGATGGTCTGTTGTTGCATGAGCAAGCTCCGTTGCTGCTGAAAATACGGTAAAGGCGACGCGGCGCGTCGCCCCGTTCCTCTTCTGAGGACTCGGCTCACCCCGCTTGCAATGCCTCGGCCCAGAAGGCATCGACTTTCTGGCGTAACAGTTCATGTTCAGGGTGCGCCAGCTCAGGATCATCATTCAAAATCGCTTCGGCCAGCCGGCGCGCTTCGGCCAGCAGCCGGGTGTCGCCCTGTTGGGCCATCTTCAGGTCGGGCGTCCCGCTCTGGCGCGTGCCGAAAAATTCGCCCGGCCCGCGCAGTTGGAGATCAATCTCAGCCAGCTTGAAGCCGTCGTTCGTCTCCTCAAGCGCGGCCAGTCGCTCTTTCGATTGCTGGTTGTCGCTATCGCTGATCAGAATACAGTAGCTTTGAAGACTGCCGCGACCAACTCGGCCACGGAATTGGTGTAACTGTGCCAGACCAAACCGTTCCGCACCTTCAATCACAATCGTTGTCGCATTAGGGACATCAATGCCGACTTCGATCACTGCCGTCGCCACCAGTATATCGTACTGGTGATCGCGAAACGCGCGCATCACCTCATCTTTTTCACGGGCCGGCATCTTGCCGTGGAGCAAAGCCACACGCAAATCGGGAAAGACCTCGTGTTGCAAGCGCTCGTACATCTCTTCGGCGGAGGGCAGATCAAGCTTCTCGCTCTCTTCGACTAGCGGGCAAATCACATACACCTGCCGCCCCTCGGCCACCTGCTTGCGGATGTGGCGATAGGCTTTCTCGCGTTCAGAGCGGCTGATCCGGCGCGTGCGGATCTCTTGCCGACCGGGTGGACGCTCATCAAGCACCGAAACGTCGAGATCACCGTAGATGGTCAGAGTCAATGTACGCGGGATAGGGGTGGCGGTCATCACCAGCATGTGCGGGTTACAGCCTTTGTTCTTCAGGCGCAATCGCTGTTCGACACCGAAGCGGTGCTGTTCATCAACCACCACCAAGCCCAAATTGGCAAACTGCACCGTCTCGGTAATCAACGCATGGGTACCAACCACCAGATCGATCTCGCCACGCGCAACCCCTTCCAGCACCCGTCGCCGCTCACGCGTGCTCAAACTGCCGGTGAGCAATGCTACCCTCACCCCCTGCCCCTCCATATCTTCTTCGGGGGTCATGCCCAAAATCGTCACGATTTCAGCCAGCTTGGCCGCCTCATCAGGATCGAGCAAGGCCCGCCAATCAGCTTGTTGGTACGTCTCGGCAGGCGTGGTTGCTGCCGCCTTGCGCGGCACCCGCACCCGACTGAGCAACTGTTTGAGATTTTTGGCATGCTGTTCAGCCAAAATCTCGGTGGGAGCCATCAGTGCGCCTTGGAAACCATTGACGATTGCTTGCAGCAACGCCGCCGCCGCTACCACCGTCTTGCCGCTGCCGACGTCACCTTGCAACAGGCGCGCCATTGGCGATGGTCGCTGCATATCGGCAAAAATCTCGCCGATAGCCCGCTGCTGAGCAGTCGTTAGTTGGAACGGTAATAGACGCTGCAACTCAGCATGCACCTGCGTATCAATCACGAACGGCAACCCCATTTCTTGCTGCCAGAGCCGCTTGCGCTGCAAGACGCCAATCTGAATGAAGAGAAACTCATCAAAGCCAAGCCGGCGGCGCGCAGCAGCAAGTTTCTCGTGATTATCGGGAAAGTGGATTTGGGCAAGCGCCTCGCCAAGCGGTAAGAGTTGTGCCTGTTCACGACGGTATGGCGGCAGATGATCTGGAACGCGCGGCGCCATCGCGTCGATCACCTGCTTGATAAAGCGACGAGCCTGATTTTCATGCAGACCTTGCGTTAACGGGTGGATCGGCACCAAGCGACCGGTATGCAAGAGGGCGTCTGGATCAGGCGTATAACGTTCCCAGCGCGGGCTGCTAAACTGGCGCTTCCCGCCGAACACCGTCACCTTCCCGCTCAGAGCAATTGTCTGGCCGACCTTGATCTGCTGGGCAATCCAGCGTTGATTGAAAAAGATCGCCTCAATCGAGCCGGTCTCATCGCTTACCTCGACCCGCACCCGCACCTTGGGGCCGGCGCCGATCGTGCGCACATCGGTCACCTCACCGATTACTGTCTCCTCAGCCCCGACCTGCAATTCGCTAATCGAACGGCGACCTCTTACATCGTCATAACGGCGCGGGAAGTGATACAGCAGATCGCGAATGGTCACCACACCAAGCCGACGAAATCCACCCACCAACCGCCAATCGAGGCCAGCAACCTGTTCGAGCTGCGCATCGAGATCAAGCTCAGCCAGCGGATGCTTCGGCACCTGCGCCGCCCGATTGCGTACGTGCCGCGTTGCCGCGCGGCGGGGCGTGGGCGGTGCCGGTTCTGGCGCCTGAGCGGATTCCGGTGGATTGTGGGCAGACCGGAAGAGCGACCGCAATTCTTCGATCGCCGCTGCCAACGCTTGATCGCGTTCGGCAAACGTCATGCCGTCGTACCCCACCAACCACCCGATCGCGCGTTGCACCGCCGGCAAACGCGCGGCACTGCCGGCGACAGCCGACCAGTGACGGAGAAACGCCAACAAACCGTCATCGGTCACCCGATCGGCACACCCATCACGACGCTCGGCGGCCAATACTTTGCCGAGCGCCGTCACCTGCTGTCGCTCAACCTCGGTCATGCCTCATCGAAGCCTTCAAACACCGTCACCGCCATTGCGCCGGGGCCAAGCCGGGCCGCAATCGCCGGCCCCATACGCGACACCTGGACCCGATCACGCGGGAAAATCGGATCGAGCTTCTCGAGTAACTTCTCGACATCTTCCGGCGTGGTGGCGTAATGAATGATCACATCTTCAACATGCGGAAAATCTTCGACAAAGGTAAAGAGACCCT
This sequence comes from uncultured Chloroflexus sp., assembly GCF_938091255.1. Taxonomy (NCBI): domain Bacteria; kingdom Bacillati; phylum Chloroflexota; class Chloroflexia; order Chloroflexales; family Chloroflexaceae; genus Chloroflexus; species uncultured Chloroflexus sp. The sequence goes on along the minus strand of NZ_CALLJH010000055.1, from coordinate 4,952 downwards.
CGATCGCCTTGGCGCGAGTCCGCGTGCGCTCGTAAGGCACAATCTCACCTTCATCGAGGATCATGAGCGGCTTGATCCGCTGCATCGAGCCGATAAGCGAGCCGCTAAACGTCAAGATCCCGCTTTGCTCGAGATATTCCATCGTATCGACGAAAAAAGCAGTATGGGTATGACGGATGGTCTGCCCGATCAAGTCGCTTACCGCAGCCGGAGGCATGCCATCACGAATGGCGCGGGCGGCGGCAATGGCGACCGATCCTTGCCCCATCCCAGCTAACTTACTATCAATCACCTCAATGCGCGTATTCGAGGCCGGCAACCGCGCGCAGGCGGTCTGCGCCTCGCTCAGGATGGATCCGAGACGATGACTGAGGTGGATCGAGTATACATAGTCATAGCGCCCCAGCAGACTACGGTAAAGCTGCTCGAAGACCGTCGCCGACGGTTTGATAATCTCAACCCGGTCATGGCCATTGAAGAGCAGATCGTAAACCTGATCTTCGCTAATATCAATCCCAATCCGATACAACCGATCGTCGATCTGCGCCAAGAGCGGCACAACTTCGATCTCAAGATCACGCGCTACCTCAAACGGGATGTCGCTCGCGCCGTCAGTAATGACTTTCATCAGTGCCATGGTCTGCCCTATGGTACGGAGCGGTTTGCCAAAGCGAATACAATATGGTATAGTCTCGCAAAGTGTGACTATTAAAGAGATGTACGTTTCGGAGCGTAGTCCTATGGCAAAATGTGAACTCTGCGGCAAAAAACCTTCGTTTGGTCACAATGTCAGCTTCTCGAAGCGCCGGACTAACCGGATCTGGCGGCCCAATATTCAGAAGACGACGTTGATGGCACCCGGCGGCCAGCCGGTGCAGGTGCGGATCTGCACCCGCTGTATGCGCACACTGGCCAAGACGCGCTAATGTGCGGTTCGATATCCATTAGGAGAGGCCAGTGTCCGGCAGGGACGCTGGCCTCTGCGCTTTTGCTTATTATAGCCGATAGGCTAGTGCCGCGCAAACCATCAAGGCAGCGGGCATGGCTAAAACTAGATGAACAATGGTTCGCCTTGTGTGCTTTCACGAGAGGCTTGCGCTACCGGGCGCAAATCAATTACGCAATCCACCATTGCATTGGGCGACCGGAACGTGATATGTATCGATGTCCTGTGGACAAGATGAGGCACGCCATCAATGGTGTTCCTGACAAGGCTGAGCCAATTGCCTAAGGTTGCTCGATCAGTCAAATCGGCAACGTCCAACATCACGCCACTTCGCTCTGACTTGCCCCCAAATCCCTTCACCGTACCGCGGCTCGTCACGCACACTTTACCCAAACCGCTCGCCGAAACCTCATGCGCCACAATACTGGACTGGTTGCTGTCAAGGCTTCCTGCACCGCCTGCGCATCGCCGGGCAACGACTGGGTCGCCCACCGAAACTAGCACGGCGCATTAGAGTCTTCGGGTTTTTCAAGCATGAAGAGCAGATCGGAGAGAGCATACGCACCGATTTATATCACCGAGCGTAAAACTGTGCGTTGCATAGACCAACTCCGTTGCTGAACGCATCCCTGCCTGTAGCGTAGCCAGCACGGTATTGCCTCCTGTCCGTGCGCGCCACCGTCAGACGGCGAAGCAATTGCCTCCGAGCGCGGACTGAACCCGCTCAGGCATGCTTGCCGCCTGAGCAAGAGATTGCCTCGGGCACGCCGCGCCCTCACAATGACGTAAAGGTCACACCGCACAATGACATCAGCAAGGCAGACATGATCCCGCCGCAACACTCCACCAATAAAGAAGACTCATCGCCGGAAAGTTATGACCTTCCAGCGATGAGACTTCCCCATTCATCTATTCGCTCCCTATTCGTTGTCGATTAACCGAACCGACCCGAAATGTACTGTTCAGTTCGCTCGTCTTTCGGGTTTTGGAAGATTTGCGAGGTAGGGCCATACTCAATAAGCTGGCCAGCGCGATCGCTATCCATAAGGAAGAAGGCGGTATAGTCAGAGGCGCGCGAGGCCTGCTGCATATTATGGGTCACGATAATGATCGTGTAACGTTGGCGCAGTTCAAACATCAACTCCTCGATCTTGAGTGTTGAGATTGGGTCAAGCGCCGAACATGGCTCGTCCATCAAAATCACTTCCGGCTCGACGGCGAGAGCGCGGGCAATGCAGAGCCGCTGCTGCTGGCCGCCCGACAGCGACAAGCCGTTCTGATTGAGCTTGTCCTTCACCTCATCCCACAGGGCTGCGCCACGCAACGAACGCTCCACGAGTTCATCCATCTCACTCTTCGAGAGCTTCCAGCCATTGATCCGCGGGCCGTAAGCCACGTTCTCGTAAATGCTCTTCGGGAAGGGATTTGGCTTCTGAAAAACCATCCCGATCCGACGACGAACATTCACCGGATCAACCCCCGGCGCATAGATATTTTCGCCGTGGAAGAGGACTTGACCCTCTACCCGCGCCGATGGCACCAAGTCATTCATCCGGTTGAATGACCGCAACACAGTACTCTTACCACAACCTGAAGGCCCAATCAGCGCCGTGATCCGGTTTTTCTCGATCACGAGATTAACATCCTTAACCGCACGAAATGAGCCATAGTACACGCTCAAGTTGTGCGCTTCAATTGCATTGGGATTATCGCGTTCCAAATCTTGAGTTGTCATCGGTGTGCCTTTAGTAACGCTTCTGATAACGATTGCGAAGATAGATCGCCAGTGCGTTGATAGTTAACAAAATCGTCAACAGAACAAGGATACCAGCCGCTGCCAATGAACGAAAATCATCCTGCGGTCGTGACGTCCAGTTAAAAATCTGGATCGGCAGCACGGTAAAGATATCGAGCAAGTTACGGGGCAAGAATGGAACGAAGGTAAGCGCACCAATGGTAATCAATGGCGCCGTCTCGCCAATCGCACGTGAAACCGCCAAAATGCTTCCGGTGAGGATACCACCAATCGACTGCGGCAGCACAACATTCCACACCGTCTGCCAGCGGGTCGCACCGAGGGCATAGCTTGCCTGCCGTAAGCTTAATGGGACAGCACGGATCGATTCCCGCGATGCAACAATAATGATCGGCATCACAAGGAGCGCTAAGGTTAATGCACCGGTCAGAATACTCCGGCCAAGAAACAGCCAGCGGGCAAAGACCTGCAAGCCAAGGAGACCGTAGATAATTGACGGCACTGCGGCGAGATTGCTGATGTTAATCTCAACAATCCGCGAGAACCAGTTGTCACGCGCATACTCTTCGAGGTAAATCGCCGCTGCAACGCCAAGCGGAAATGAGAACAAGATAGTGAGTGAGATAGTGTAGAGCGTACCAGCGATCGCTGCTTTTGCACCTGCACGATCGGCAAAACGTGAGTCAAAGTTGTTGAAGAACTCCCACCGCAACCAGTTGGTTCCACCGCTAAAAATACCTGTTGCCTTGTCGATAACATCGAGGATTAACACAACAAGGACGCCTAACCCAAACAGAATACTAAGCCATCCTAGCACAACGAGAATACGGCCTTTGAAATGACGCCATCGAAGCTGTGCTTCGTTCTGTTCATTAATCTGTTCACGTGTTCGTGATGTGACTGTTATCTGTTCTTGGGCAGACATTAATCGTAAACCTCCCGGAACTTACGCACCATCCAATAACTGAAGATGTTGAGGATAAAGGTGAAAACGAAGAGCGTAAAACCAACCGCATAGAGCGTGTAGTAGCTCAGCGAACCGTATGGCGTATCACCCAAGCTCACCTGTACGATGTACGAGGTCATTGTCATGACCGGCACGGTTGGATCAAAGGTCAGCCGCGGATTCTGACCGGCCGCAATCGCGACAATCATCGTCTCACCGACTGCACGCGAGAATGCTAGCACAATCGAGGCCACAATACCAGAAATCGCTGCCGGTGCAACTACTTTCGTCGCTACTTCGAAGCGCGTCGAGCCAAGACCATACGCCGCTTCGCGCAGAGAGTTTGGCACTGCTGAGAGGGAGTCCTCGCTGAGGGACGCTACAAATGGAATGAGCATAACGCCCATGACGAGACCAGCGCTTAGCGAATTGAAGATGCTCAGCGTAGGAATAAAGTTCTTGAGAAAAGGTGTAACAACAGTCAACGCAAAATAGCCGTAGACAACCGTTGGGATTCCGGCCAAAATCTCGAGTAATGGTTTGACTGTACGACGGATATTATCAGATGCAAATTCGCTTAGGAAGATGGCAGCAATCAGACCGAGCGGTACTGCAACTAGCATGGCAATCGCCGAGGTAAGGACAGTTGCTGAAACAAGGGGCCAAATACCGTACTTCTTAATTGAGAAGAGCGGTGTCCATTCAGTTTCGGTTAAGAATTCAATAATCGATACTTCACTAAAGAAAGCGACCGTTTCAAAAAATAGAGAGAAAACGATACCGGCTGTAGTGAGGATTGAAACTGTTGCGGCGAATAGGAGCAGTCCTTGAATTGTACGCTCAAAAATCACGCGTGGTAAGTTTGGTTGCCGACGCAGGTCAGTAACAGCCACGATACTTCTCCTCTACGATAGCACAATACCCTTTTTAGCCTACCATAGAGCGACAGGATGAGCAAGAACGTATCTTGCTCATCCTGCACGGTAGACTGTTTATTTGCTCAGATAGCGTTCGAGGGTCAAGCCAACTTCTTCACCCTCTTTCACTAACGTGCCCAGCTTCCGGTCATTAAAGCGCTTGGCAATCGCTTTGTACAGCTCGTCCGACAGCGCCACATACCCGACCTGCGGCGTCTGGATCAGCGGCGTGAATTCAGGGCTCAGGTAGTAGTTGACGAACGCCTGCACCTCCGGACGCTCCGCTGCTTCCTTCCGCACGTAGATGAACAGCGGTCGCGACAGCGGGATGTACGTCCCGTTGGCAATCGTCTCGAAGCTCGGCTCGACGCAGCCATTGCCGCCGTC
>NZ_CALLJH010000054.1:0-18610 GCF_938091255.1 uncultured Chloroflexus sp. | reverse complement strand
GGCCCTGTCTCTTCCTCGCCGATTTCGGCTTCCAGATCAATAATTTCGTCACCATCGCGAATCTGGATTCCAGCGTGGTGCAGCGACCAACCAAGCTGCTCGATCCGATCCGCCTCGTGCTCGGGATCCTTCACTAACGCGATGATATCGGTAAGGTCGACATAGCCTTGCCGGTGCCCCAACTGGATCAGGCGATTAAGCACGGGATCACCGGTATCGATCATTGGCTCTTCATCTTCCGAGAAGACTACCGTCTCAAAATTACCCAGATTTAAGTTGTCAATCTCTTCCGGCGGAATAGCCAACTCACCCCCGGCATGAGCCGCGCCACCTTCTAAATCTTCAAATGAGAACGGTTCGAGATCGCCAAACTCATCGAGTGAGAAGGGTTCGACACCGGGCAACTCAAACGACGACTCCGCTTCAGCGGGAGATATGCCCAAATCGGCCAAGACGTTGCTATCAACCGATTCGGTTGGTACGAACAGACTTTCCAATGACTCATCAACCACCGAGGCAGCTTTGCTTTCCGCCGCCGGTTGCGCCGGTTGTTGCGCCGCCTCTAGCTGCGCAATCTCTTCCGGCGACAGTCCCAGCTCCTCCAGCGAGAACGGCGTCAACTCCGGCTCGGCCGGTTGCGCCGGTTGTTGCGCCGCCTCTAGCTGCGCGATCTCTTCCGGCGACAGCCCCAACTCCTCCAGCGAGAACGGCGTCAACTCCGGCTCGGCCGAAAACGGCGTAAACTCCAGCTCTTCCTCCGGCTCTTCACCCTTGCCGCCCAATGCACCAACTGCGCCAGAAGGAGCGAGACTCTCATCAAGGCTCAGCTTCGGCAAACGGAAGGTGCCGGTCAAGCGCTCAGGCGAACCGTCATCCTCGCGCAATGACACATCATCACTCGAGAAATAAGCCGCTACGTCAGCATCAGTAAGCTCAACTGACGACAGCGGCGGCTCTTCGATCGGCGGCAACGCAGCAGCGCGTTCAACCAACTTGCTAAAGATTGACGGCCCGCTCGGCTCGACCTCTTGTGGCAACTGAATACCGCCACTCCGCATTGACGGTTCTTGCCAGCTATAGATCCCCGGTTCAACCGTTTCAGCTTGCGGCGCAGGCTTTGCCTCATCGAGCGCCAGATCGTCTAGCGAGAAGGGTTGCAATGATGGCGGCAATTCACCGGCAGAAGCATTTGCCCCGAAATCAAGATCATCAAGCGAGAAAGGCTGCAAACTGCTCAATTCATCAGCAAATGCATCACTGCCAGCCGTACCCAGCTCTTGGGATCGCGCGGCCTCATCCGCCGGCAAGCCTAACTCCTCGAGCGAGAACGGCGTCAACCCCTGCACCGCCGAACCCTCCAACTGGGCAATCTCTGCGGGCGACAGCCCCAGCTCCTCTAGTGAGAATGGCGTCAGCGCCGGTTCTGCTGCTTCCGCCTCCGCCGAACCCTCCAACTGGGCAATCTCTGCGGGCGACAGCCCCAGCTCCTCTAATGAGAACGGGGCCAGCTCCGGCTCAGCGGGGGCATCCGCAGCCACATTGACCCCAATCTCATCTAGTGTCAAACCGGTAGGAGTGGCAGCAGGCCCCGACAGATCGAAATCAAACACATCGCTACCCAACGTCGCTGGCTGAGGCGGGGAAACAACACTCATTGCCGGCGGCGAGAAGAGCAACATCGCTAGCAGATCGTCATCCGACATTGCCGAAGCCACGGCTGCGGGTTGAGCCGCCGGCGTCAACCAACTGGCTTCGGCAAAAAAATCATCATCGGCAGCAACCGCCGCCGGAGCTGCGACTGCCGCACGCCGCGCCCGCCACTCGGCCTCGTCCCACGCCGGCAACGAGACATCGGGCGTTGGTGCGCCCACCGGCAGTGGATCGAACAACATACGCGCTACGGTCTGATAGGGATCGAGGCGTTGCGCGATCCGCCAGTGGTCAGCGCCGCGCTGATCACCACCTTCCAGCAATATCGCGCCGAGGATCAGATGCGCTTTCAGGAGCTTTTGCTGTGCCTGCAACGCCTGCTGGCATGCCTCAACGGCTTCGTCGAGCCGGCCATCACGCCAGAGAGCCTCGATCAAGCCAACCCACGCATCGAGCCGCTCAGGATGTTCGGCAATCACATTGCGGAACTCATGAATTGCCTGTGGCAACATGTGGCCGCGGGCATACAGGCGAGCCAACCCAGAACGGCTGAGGCGAAGAGCAGCGTGCTCGCTCCCCCATGCTTCGGTGTAGAGCCGCACCAACTGGGCGCGCAACTCCGGCATATCCGGACGAATTTCCAGCGCCTGTTCAAACTCGGCAATCGCCTTATCGAGCCGGCCTTGCCACTCGTATGCCATGCCAAGGCCCACGTGGGCCGGAATATTTTCGGGATCAGCCTGCAACACCTGCTCGAAGGTCGCCACAGCGGCGGGCAAATTGCGCTGAGCGAGATACGCCTCGCCAAGCAACCGCTGGGCTTCCAGATTATCAGGGTAATGCGCGAGGATATGCTGGGTCAGGCCAAGTGCCTGCTCAATCTGGTTCGCCTCGAGGAATGTTCTGGCTTGTGTGTAGGCGTCTTGCAGGCTGATAGTCGCCATCCCGGATCCTCCCACATAAATATATGCTTGCGCCGCCCGAAAAGGTGAAATTATGCGTTGAGGGAACGCAGTAGCAGCGCGAATGGTATTCGCCACATGCTTGCAGTATAGCGCCGAATCATGGAAGGTGTCAAGATGTACTGAGTAATTATTGGCATTTTACCAGTATCGCCGGGCCAAAAACCGTTTACTGCGCTGGTTATGAGGACGGAAAAAAGCGCAAAAATACAAACGCTGGCGAGCAAATGCTCACCAGCGTTGCCGGATGGTCGGGGCGACTGGATTTGAACCAGCGACCTCCTGAACCCCATTCAGGTGCGCTACCGGTCTGCGCTACGCCCCGAACGCCCTGATTATAGCGCGGCTACGGCCAAGAGTCAAACTTCGCGCCAGATCAGCGATGCAAAAAAACCTAACGCCGCGCCAAACGGCAGCGCGCCTAGCCCCCAAAACAGTATTGCCGGCCACAGCACGCGCACCCAATCCACCCAACTGGCCTCAGGCGCGATTTGGCCGGTGAAGAGACCGATCACGGCGGTAAACACACCACCTAGCACAATTGCTAATAACGCCAGTATCAATGCGCCGCCCACAGCCCAGCGCATCCGTCGAGAAGGTGAGGGATCCATAGGTTTGTACAACACCCTTTTACCGATGATCCGTTGCCATTGAGAAGGAGTAGTAAGAATGAACTCTACCCAATCACCATACAGGTGATTGTGCGCTTGATGCCGCTAATGGCGTGGATTTCGCTCATCACCAGCCGGCCAATCTGGCGCGGATCAGGAGTTTGCACGGTCGCGACGATATCGTAGGGGCCAGTGACGGCATCAACCGCAATCAGGCCATCGATCGCACGCAGCGCGGCCAGCACCTCGCCGATCTTGCCCGACTCGGCCTCGATCAACACATACGCTCGCGCTTCCATTGCTCGGCTCCTCTCTTGTTTGGAATGGGTTTATAAACGTTCAATAGCGGAGCCGCACGGTCATGCGGCTCTACGGCTGTGTTATGCACCTTGCATCATCATTACCCTGCCACTTCGCTCAGCAACTCACGGATATAGGCAGCAGCGCCGGTCACCCGCTCGGACGGCGGCAGCCGTTCGAGGCGGTCGATCAAGGCACTGCCGACAATAGCACCATCAGCAATACGCGCCACCTCAGCAACGTGCGCCGGCTGGCTAATGCCAAACCCAACCACCAACGGCAGATCGGTTTGTTGTCGCACCGTGGCGATGAGATCGGCGAGATTGCCGGCTAGCGCCTGCCGCGCGCCGGTCACGCCGGTCAATGAGACGATGTAGATAAAGCCGCTGGCATGAGCCACAATCTGCGCGATCCGCGCCGGCGGGGTAGTGGGGGCGATGAACAAGATGAGATCAAGCTGGTGCTTAGCGGCAATCTGGCGCAGATCAGCCGCCTCTTCGAGCGGTAAGTCAGGAATGATCCAGCCATCACCACCAGCAGCGGCTAAATCGGCGCATGCACGGTCAATACCGTAGCGTAACAACGGGTTGTAGTAGCCCATTAACAGCAGCGGCGCTGCCACATGACGCGCGCGCAGCTCGGCGACAGTGGCAAGGCAATCGGCCATCGTCACGCCATGCTCGAGCGCACGCTGGGTCGCACGCTGGATGGTTGTCCCGTCGGCCAGCGGATCGGAAAAGGGCACCCCTAACTCAAACAAACTGGCGCCTGCCGCTTCCAGCGCCGGCACCAGCTCTAATGTGCTCTCGCGTTCGGGAAAGCCGACCGTCAAGTATGGCATTAAGGCAATCCGTCCCTCAGAACGGAGGCGGGCAAAGGTTTCGGCAATTCGGCTCATAAGGTACAATCTCGATAAACCAAGTACGCGTTGTGGCTATCATCATACCACAGGGAACAGTGAAACGCTTTGCGCACGATGGTCATCCCTGTAAGTGGCGAACGCTAATAGCAAATACATCGCACGACTATGAGCCTTGGATGGTTGAGCAGAAGAAGCATTGGAACCTCATTTTATACCGCATGTCACCGCGTGCTATAATACGTCACAACAACGACGCTCTAGCGCAAGGAGCCGGAAGATGGCAATGGCAGACACATTGCTGCGGCCGTTTCGTCAGGTGCAACACTGGCTGGAAGCCCGTCCGCGCCTGCGTATGTGGCTGCGTGTTTTTCGTCTCAGTCTGTTTCAGTTCGGAATGGGTCTCTCGCTTGCGCCGCTAACCGGCACCCTCAACCGGGTGTTAATCAACGAGCTAGGGATCGCCGCGTTTTTGGTCGGTTCCTTGCTGGCGCTGCACTACTTTATCTCACCAGCGCGCGCCATTTTCGGCTACCAGTCAGACGTGAATCGGGCCGCTGGCCGCTGGCGCACCCCCTATCTCGTATTAGGAGCGATGCTGACCTACGGTGGGTTGGCTACTGCGCCCTTCTCGCTGATTCTGCTCAGCGGCGAGGGCTATTTGCCGTTCCCGCTGGCGGTGATTGTCTGTTTTGCGATCTTTTTTGCCTATGGACTAGGGGTCAATATCGCCGAGACGATCTATCTCGCGATTGTCAGTGATGTAACCCCGCCAGAAGAGCGTGGGCGCGTGCTGAGTGTATTGTGGGTGGCACTGGTGCTGGGCACCATCGTTGGCTCGTTGTTGATCGGCGAGCTGCTGATCGACTATAGCCATACCCGCCTGATACAGGTGATGCAGGGTTCGGCGCTGGCTTTCGTCTTCTTAACGTTTATGTCAATGCTCGACCAAGAGCGGTTAAAGCCAAACGGCGAGCTAGCTGACGTGACACCGGTGCGGGTGCGCGAGACGTTGGGCGATTCGTTGCGCATGCTGGCGGCGCAGCGCCCGTTGCGCAACCTGTTTATCGTGCTGGCGCTGGCCACCACCGGCTTTGCCGTGCATGACGTGTTGCTTGAGCCATACGGCGGGCAGGTGTTGGGGATGACGGTGGCCGAAACAACCCGGTTGACCGCAGTGTGGGGCGGCGGCATGCTCACCGCAATTGTATTGACCGGCTGGCTGCTCTGGCGCGGCCAACCGGCGTTGCGCATGATCGGCGGCGCGTCGCTGCTTGGCATTGTTGGCTTTGCTACGATCAGTTTCTCAAATTCACCCAATCACGTTGGCCAATTTCTGAGTGGAGTAGCTCTAATCGGTATGGGCCGCGGCATGCTGATCGTCGGCGGTCTCTCGCTGGTGATGGGTCTTTGCGACCGTGCTCACGCTGGTCTGTTCCTTGCTCTGTGGGGCATTACACAGGCGTTGGCGCAAGGCGTGGGCACCATCGCCGCTGGTCTTGCCCGCGACATCATCGGGCGAATGAGCGGTGTCGTTGCTAACGGTTACATCGCCGTTTACCTCAGCGCGCTCACCCTGATTGCAATCGCCGGCGTGATGCTGCTCGTCCTCTACCGGCGTGGCCAACTGCGCGCTGAGCAAGTGCGCTCGCCGTGGAGCAGCCTTGAGCAGGTGAATGCCGATCAGATTATCTTCTAGGTGGAATGGCTGCTGGTGATCCTACTATCAGGATCACTAGAGTCTGTCGTTATGATGGCCTTGGCCGCCACGCTAGAATCAAGATGCCAGCTATGCTTACGCTCAGCCATTCAAACCAATCGCCAGCGAGCATGTATAGCGTGTATTCAGCGCTAACAAATGTCTCGCCGATCAGCACTGTCGTCTGATTGACCCCGCTCTCGGCAGTGATACGGCCATACGGATCGACTACGAGGGCAATCCCGCTAGTAGTACTAACGGCAAAGGCGACTCGGTTCTCAACCGCGCGCAAGACCGTATCGGCGGCATGCGCGCGTAGAAACCACGGATTGGCGGCGAAATCATCATCGGCAGGCATAGCGACGATGCGAGCGCCAGCGCGAGTGAGTTGGCGTGTAATATCCGGCGTGTGCCGATCGTAGCAAACGCCGAGGCCGATGGTTCCCAGCGTGGTCGGGTAGACCGAAAAGCGCCGCTGACCGGCGACAAACCCCTGCGCCCGTTCGTCGCCGGTCACATTGATTTTGGCTTGCCGCCCCACTTCAACCCCATCTGGCCCAAACAAGACTGCTGTGTCGTAGCGCCCAGCCGGTGTTGTCCAGATCATATCGGCAACGAGAAATGCGTTCAGTGCTTGGGCCAGTTGCCCGATCACCAAACGCAGCGCCGGATCGTCAGCCGTCGCCAACTCGTTTTCCGGCCATACCACCAGTTGCGGTTGCTGCGGTGCCAGCATTCGCGTCAGCGCAATATCGCGCTCAAGCACAGCTTGTTGCTCTGACCCAAGCTGATTGGCGAGATCGACCATCACTCCGATCTGCACTGTTTCAGCAGGCGATGGCGCCATCACCCACCATCCCTATGCTAGTACCAAGGCAACACTCCCCAAGCTCAACACTGCCGGCCAAGCGATGCGTTTCCGCCAAGCGGCCACGAGCAGGGTCGCCAACGCTGCATTGGTTAAGGCGATCACGAAACTCAGTCCGGGCGAGCCGGTCAGAGTGACAATTTGCAACGCCGACGGAAAGCGCCATTGCGTTTTCGCGAGCGCCTCAAACCACCAATCGCCAATCACCGGTATGACCGTGCGTACAAACTCTAGTGCCGTCAATGCAAGTGGTAGACCGAGTGTCTGAACCGCTGACGGCAAGCGGCTGGCAAGCGCCATACCAGCTTGCAACAATGCCGCGTATAAGAAACCGACCGCCACGATCAGCAGCATGCCTCCAGCCCAACCAAACATCGCTGGATACCACGCATGCGCACCGAGCGACCAGAGGATGCCGCAAGGCAGCGCAATCCAGAGGTGAAAGCGAGTCGGACGGCTAGCCAGCGCGATCAAGATGGGCACGAGGCCTATCCACGCCAGCCAGCCCATATCAAACAGCGCCGGTTGGGCCAAGCCCATCAAGACACCCGAACACAGCGACAGGAGCATAGCTTGGCGCAACGTTTGTAATGGCGACGAAACGGCGGTAGATGCTGTTGTTAGAGGAAGCGTAGGGTGGTCAACCATAGTCACACACCTCTTTACCAAGCAAGGGGCTACGGTGTCTGGCCATAGCCCCTCGCTTCCCCTTCCTGCCGGAAATCGCCCTATCGTTACTCAGCTCCCCGCCGCAGCAGCAAGGCCACACCGATCCCAATCAGCACGAGCGGCCAGATCCAGCCGGCCCGGTTGAAGATCAGATCGAGCAGCGTGACGCCACCCTCACCGATCAGAATGAGCGAACCAATCATGGCCATCACACCGCCGGGGATGAACGGCCACCACACCTTCTCGTTGGCAAAGAGCGCGCTGAGTAGCGGAATAGCTGCCCAACCGGCTGCAAACGAGAGCAGGAAGACGCCACCTTCAAGGTTTTCGGCCAATGGTAGCGTTTCAACCAATGCCGCCCCTAGTCCGATCCCGCCAAGAATACCTGCTGGGATGAACCAACCTGCGTTGCAGGTGCGTATGCCGACAATTGCGAAGATAAGCGCCATCATCGGCAACACAAACAGACCAGCATCAACCATGTACCCCAACAGTAAGATGATGCCTAGCGCAATCAGCACCATCCCCACCACTGACCGGTTGCGCGTTTCGGTCATTGTCGTTTCGGTTTCCATTGCTTTCCTCACGTTCGCTACAGCTCTGTTGCCTGACTAGAGCATAGCACTCGGCGCGATGGGCAACCAGTGGCGAAGGATAGATTGTGGTCATAGGCGGAGGATGACGTTCGGCATAGGAAGGGATTATTCGATCAACCCCAACTTGCGGGCACGGATGATGGCCTGTGTGCGATCGCGCACCGCGAGCTTGGCAAGCAGACTAGAGACATGATTTTTGACCGTGCCCTCACTGATACAAAGCTGATCGGCGATCTCGCGATTCGACTGCCCGGTGGCAATCCCGCGCAGCACGTCCATTTCACGCTCGGTCAGCGGTTCGGCCAACGGCAGCGTTGCCGGTGCTCTTCCACCGGCCAGCCGGGTGAACTCGGCCAGTACTTTGCGGGTGATGCTGGGCTGGATCAGCGCCTCACCGCGAGCGACGATTCGCACCGCCTCGACAATCTCGCTACTGTCGGCATCTTTCAGCATATAACCGCGCGCACCAGCCTTTAAGCCCTCGATCACATATTCATCATCATCGAACGTGGTCAGAATGATGACCCCGATGTGCGGCCACCGCTTGGTAATCTCACCGGTAGCAGCAACGCCATCCATCACCGGCATGCGCACATCCATCAACACGACATCCGGCTGCATTTGCTCAACCATGGCCAGCGCCTGTTGGCCATTGGCCGCTGCCCCTACTACGATCAAATCCTCTTCTAGATCGAGCAGGGTCTGGATCCCCTGCCGCACCAGTGTCTGGTCATCGGCCAACAGAATGCGGATCATGCGGCCCTCCCTCTGCTCCCGCACGGGGCACAGCCATCACCAACCGGAAACCACCCTCCAGCAACGGTTCCGCCTGCAAAGTCCCCCCCAACCGCGCCGCTCGTTCACGCAGACCGGCAAGGCCAAAACCAGTCTCGGCGACCGGCGGCACCGGCGGGCCGTCATTGATTACTTCCAGTCGCACACCATCGGCATCACCGCTCAGCCGCACTGTCACTGTGGTTGCCTGAGCATGTTTTTGCGCATTAGTCAAGCCCTCTTGGGCGGCGCGATAGAGGGTCATCGCCACCGCCGGCGCCACCTCACCCACTTCACCTTCCAGCGCAAAGTTGGCCTGCAACGGCGAAACCCGATCGAAATCGCGCACCATCCCAGCGATCACGTCCGGCAGAGGTTGGCCGGCCAGCGGATTGGCCCGTATCAAAGCCACGCTCTGCCGCACCTCGGCCAGCGCCGCCTGCGCCTCCTCCCGGCAAAGAGCCAGCGCCTGCGCCGCCCGTTCCGGTTCGCGGTCGAGCAGACGGGCAGCGGCTTGCAACTGCACATTCAGCGCGGTGAGATGATGGCCTAGCCCGTCGTGAATCTCGCGCGCCAACTGCACGCGCTCTTCAGCCGCCGCCAAAGTAACTTCGCGTTCACGTGCCGCCGCCAACGCCGCATTAGCCGCACGCAACTCGGCGGCCAACCGCTCGGCACGGGCCATCTGATCGGCCAAACGCGCGAGCACAATCGAAAATACCAAGGTGAAGATCAAACCCAACAAAATGGATGAGGTCTGCGCGAGGAGCTGTTCAAGCGCTGCGCCGCGCAACCAGAACACTCCACTCCACCCAAGGTACAAGAGCAGACTGATGCCGAGACCACGCCACACCCCTAGCCCGACCACCGCCTGCGAAGCGATGACGAAAAGCAAAAAGGGTAGAAACGTCCAACCGGCATCGAGACCAACATAGTTCACCACCAAGAAGAGCGTGATACTGGCGGCGAAATAGAAACGGTTCGCTGCTGCTTCGCCCCAACGGCGCTGCAAACCCTCCCAAGCTGCGTTGAGCGCCAGCAGGACACTCAAAAGCAACACGACTGGGTAAAAGCGTTCTGGCGGCAAGTGGCGATGAAAGAGGATAAACTCAACGAGCGCGAAGCTAATCATAGCATACGCCGCCAGCATCAGCGTGCGCTGCCCGCTACTAAAATAGCGCGCAAGTCGCTGCCAAAGCTGGAAGACCGGCATCTGCACATTCATGGGACTATCCACGGTTGCAAGATATACTGCCACCAATTATTGGCGATACCATCGGTCTCGCCGGCAACCCGCGGCAGATGATCGAGCCACCAGAGATGGTGGAGGCGCACATCGCCGCCGCCCCATTCGGCGCAGCGCATCACCCGGGCCGGCGCGCTCAGGTTGGGAAACTGGTACCACGCATCGGCCCGCGCCCACACCGGTCGCGGGTTGCCCCAATCGTAGTCGCGCGCGCTCGACGGCGCAAAGTGGACGTTGCCGCACTCATCGAGGCGAGTGAAACGCTCCCACAAGTTGCGCTCCGGCGGATGATTGCGGTAGACATACGCCATAATCGACTCGACGCGATGACCGAAGTTTTCGAGCATGCAATCAACCCCACGCTCGACATTGAACCCCATCACAACATAGCGGCGGCGGGCATTGGGCAACCGCAGCGGCGGCGCATTGCACCAAAACGCATCCACACCGACCATCCGGCTCTCGTAGTAACCGGCATACGGAAAGGCAAACAACCACAACTCATCCAACTCACCGCGCTCAAGCTCGGCGGCCAGCCCGATCTGATCGAGCAACTGCTCATAATCGGCTTCATCCGGTTGGTGCGCCGGCATCCGCCGCTCCCATACCGCCAGATACGTGGCGCTATCGTAGCGAAAGCCATCGCTCTTGATCGGAAAGTCGGTATAATGCCGCCGCATCACGATTCGATAGTCGGCGATCCCACCCGAACAGGCACGCAGATCGGCGATATATCGGGCGGCCAGTGTTTCGGCATCGTTCCAACCCATCACCCGGCTCAACGGCAAGCCGCCGCGTTCGGGAATCGGCGGATCGTGGGTAATAAGCGCTACCTTGAGCGTAATCGGCTCGCCGGGCCGGTCACCGCGCAATATAGCCGGACGATCGCCGGATTCGCCTCGTTTACCCCCGCCGAAGAGACGGTTCAGCATAGTATAATCTCCGAATAGCCACGAAAAGACCCAAAAACCACAAACGTTTTGGTGCCTCTTGGGTCTTTTTATGCTCGTTGGCATTTGTCTGCTAAGACGAGCAGGATTGCCAACGCAAAGACGCTAAGCTCGCCAAGAAACGCAAAGACGGTTGCCATAAAGATAACAGCCCAACCACCCTCTTTACTATACCTCAAACCATCCTTTGCGCCTTAGCCTCGTTCGCGGCCCGTGGTATGATAATTGCATGATACGCCTAATTCTGCTGTTGATCATCATCTTCACCACCGCCTCCCAGCCGGCACCCTACCACATCGCACGCGATGGTAGTATTGACCCCTTCCTCGTTGCTCAAACGACAGCGATGCGGCCTGACCGTATCACCGATCTCATGCGCGAGCCTTGGGATCGCTACACTATGCACATCCAACTCGACCCTAGCGGGCCACGGCTGAGTGGTGAGATCACGGTGCAACTTACGAACCGGACGGAGGTTGAGTTCGATACGATCTGGTTCCACCTCTACCCCAACCACCCCGATTTCGGTGGCCGGCTCGATGTCACATCAGCGCAGATCGACGGTATACCGGTTCCATCACGCACCTTGCACGGTGACACCCTCATCGGGTTGAGCGCACCACACATTATTGCTCCCGGCGCTCAAGCGATCGTCACAATGACCTTCACTGCGCGCACCCCAAGCAATGCCAGCCAACGCACCTTCGGCGCGTATAACATGGAAGCAGGCGTATGGTCGATTGCGTCGTTCTATCCCATACTGGCCCGCTACATTTCGGGTCTCGGCTGGGATACGCGGCCAATAGTGTCACGAGGTGATTTTACCGTCAGCGCGATCGCGCTGTACGATGTCACCGTCGAAGCGCCGACAGATTGGCAACTAGTGACGAGTGGAAGTCAGCACGAACACCGCACAACCGCTGATAGTCGCCAGCTTGCGCGCTTCGTCAGCGGGCCGCAGCGCGAATTCTACCTTGCCGCACTCCAAGGGCTGCGGCAGGTCAGTGTCAACGTGGATGGCACGCAGGTGATCAGTTACGTACAGTCAGATGATCCAACCGCTGGGGAACGCAGTGTAGCCATTGCGGCTACTGCCCTGCACGCCTTCAACCAGCGCTTCGGCGCTTACCCCTACGCCGAGCTAGAGGTCATCCAAGCGGCATTGACCCAATTTTACGGCATGGAATATCCGGGAGTCGTGTTGATCGAGCAGAGCCTCTACCAGCGCAATGACCGGCTGCTAGAAACCACCATTGCCCACGAGATCAGCCATCAATGGTGGTACGGGTTGGTCGGCAACGACGCGCAGGGGGAAGCGTGGCTTGACGAGGGGCTAGCCAGTTATAGCCAAATCCTCTATTACGAGATGATCGATGTGCCGGCACAGGCCCAAGCCGAACTCGAGGCCTTCCGCGCTGTCTACCGTCGCTTGCGCGAACGAGGTGGCGATGCGCCGCTCGCCACCCCACCCTCGGCGTTGAGCAATGGCCGCTACGTACCGGTGGTCTACGCTAAAGGCGCGCTGTTCTTCCACACCTTGCGTCAACATATCGGGGAAGATGCGTTCAACGAATTCTTACAGCGATACGTCACAACAGCGAGCTATCGCGAAATTGCCGGCCCTGATTTACTCCATGCCGCTGAACAGGCGTGCGTATGCCTGTTAGCTGATCTGTTTCACGATTGGGTCGTATCGGCGGCAGCGGTAGACATACCGTAGGGACAACGCAGTGCCGTATCTCAAGGCTGTGACCCTCTCGCCGTAAGGGAGAGGGAGGAGGGCCGTCGTCCCGCACCCACCTCAGGGCACCGCAGCGCGGTGCCCCTACCGAAAAACATCTGCTCTTGAACGATGAGATTAGATTGCGCTAGCCGTCTGTTTGTAGGATCCGAGCCAGCGGAGGGAGACATGCATTCTTAGCATTACGCTGCTCGCCTCCGTGTCTCTGGGGAGCGCTGTCTAGACGTACCTTTAGGGGTGAACAGGCTGCTCGTATGTATGAGGCAAGCGGCGATTATCCGTGCGGACGACGTGTCCAACATCCCCACAATCGCCACTTATTCGCCCTTCACCGCTTCTTTCAACGTACTGCTCGCGCTAAAACCGGGGGTCTTGGTAGCGGGGATATGGATCTTCTCGCGAGTTTGCGGATTAACACCCTCGCGCGCCTGCCGCGAGCGCACCTCAAACGTGCCAAAACCGGTCAGCGTCACTTTCTCACCACGAGCCAACGCCTCAGTGATCACCTCGAGCGCAGCGTCAATAATTTGCTTCGTCTCCTTCTGCGAAGCTTTGGCGCGCTCAGCCACTGCCTTGATAAAATCCGTCTTCTGCATTGGTGCAGTCCTCCTCTATGCACTCAAGCGGTCATAGCTCTTCAGAAAGCAGTATACCGCATCTGTCAAGATCTGTATCTCTTACTGATGCGGTAAACCGCTTATTAGGCTTTCCAATATAATTTTACGGCTTTGCAATGAGGAAAATCAATTTAACCGCATTGCAAAGCCATACCGAAGGCACTCACATCACCGTCACAACACAACAGGGGCGACGGCTCGGTCGCCCCTTCGCAACTTCCCAAGCAAACGTGCGAACCTAATCCTCGCTGCGTTCTTGAATCACATACAGCAACTCAAGCAACACATTCTTGACGCTCTCGCGGTCGGTCGCCGTACAAGGCAACACCTTGATATGCGGCGGTTGGCGCAAAGCCAAGCGCAATTCATCAGGCGACCACGCATTAGGCCGATCCTGCTTATTGGCCGCAATCACATAAGGCGTATCGCGATACGAGACAAAGAAATCAATGATCCGGTTCGTCTCGCGGAACGTTTCCGGGCGGGTGCTATCGACAAGGATGACCAGACCGAGCATCCCCTCGGCGAGGATCTCCCACATAAAGTCGAAGCGCTTTTGTCCCGGCGTCCCAAAGAGATGGAGCACGAGATCATCAGAGATCGCGATGCGTCCGAAATCCATCGCGACAGTCGTTTCCTTCTTGATCAGCCGAGTATCGTCGGTCGCCCGGCGTTCCGTCGAGACGACCTCAATCTCCGAGATCGTCCTGATAAACTCAGTCTTGCCGGCGTTGACGGCGCCGCTGATCACCATCTTTACCGTCTGCACACAGCCCTCCGCTCCGATGCTCCGGCCCCAGCTACATGCTGCGGATCCGATTGATGATCCGGTTGACGAGGCTCTTCTTCAAACGCGGCTGTTCAACCGGCGGCATTCCGGCGGCCAGCACGCGCTGCCGTTTCACCAATTCCAGCATACCGGCGGTCAAGAAGCCATAGACCGCGCGGCACACATCAAAATCGCTTAGCCCAGTCTTTTGGGCAATCTCGGCCAGCGTATCGCGGCCATTGATGCGCGCAAACACCTTCCACTCATCTGGCGAAAGACGCATCCCTTTCAGCTTCTCACCCGGCGGGGCCAAGAAGCGCGGCACGAGATCGGTCGAAGGGATGCGGTCGCGTATCCGCTCCCATTCATCGATCCGGCGCACCCCTTCCATGATTAGGTGATCGATCGAGATCGGCGTCAGCGCCAGCGGGGCATCAGGCGCCGGGCGCTGATTATGCTCGAAGACAAAATCCCCTTCCGGCCACGCAAACAACCCATACACCGATTGCTCGGTATGGCCCATCAGCGCACTCTGCAATCGCTCAGGGCTAGCCATACCGACATCAATCACGACCTGACTCAACGTCACTCCATTGCCACGAGCCGCCAACACGCGGCAGGCTTGCGCCAACTGATCGACATTCAGCACGCCGAGCCGCACCAACAGCTCCGGCTTCTCGTCTTCGGGACGGCGCGCCGCGAGCAGCAGCTTGCCTTTCTCAAAGTAGAGCCGCGCCGTCTGATCATGGTAGGTCAAATGCAGGGCGCCCGTTTTATACCCGCGATCAACGAGCGAGAGAAAATCTGACAAACTAAAATCGCGGATGTTCCCCACCAGCGCCATACGTTCCTCCGCTATCGCGGGTGTAGTGCGACGATCACGTCACATGGTCGGTTGTGTATCAGCCAAACCGGGCGCAACACCGGTAGTTGGCGCCGGTTGGGCAGTTTCAAGTTGATCGGCGGCCACGACCGGCTCGAAGGCAGCGATCGCGGTAGCAATCATAGCATCATCCGGCTCGCGAGTTGTCAAGTACTGCGCCGCCAATGTTGGGGCCAGCAACCAGCGCACCCACGGCACATGGTAATAGTTTGCGGCGAGTTGTTGGGCCTCAAAGGCAACCGCCGCCACTAACGGAATGAGCACAATCCGGGCGATAATCCTCTGCCAAACCGGCAAACCGGCAACTGAGAGAAAGATCAGAAACCCGATCAGCGCCACCACCAACAGAAAGCTTGTGCCACAGCGCGGGTGAATGCGGCTGCATTCCCGCACCGATTCGACCGTCAGCGGCAGGCCCGCCTCATACGCATTGATCACCTTGTGCTCGGCGCCGTGATAGCCAAACACCCGGCCAATATCGGGAATACGGCCAATCACAGCGATGTAGGCCACGACTAACGCCAGATTAATCAACGCTTCGATGATTTCCCGCACGAGCACTGGCGCGCCAAGCTGGCCGATAAAGTTGGCTACCAGTGATGGCAACACTACAAAGATGCCAATCGCGATCGCCAGCGTGACCACAAAGATCAAAGTTTGGACAACCGGGTGCAGATTTTCATCGTCATCAGCGGCAACCACCGAGGCCGAGAAATCGAGCGCCTTGCGCCCAATCGTAAAGGCTTCGGCCAGTGCAGCAAAACCGCGCAGCAACGGCCAACGTTGCCACTGTGCGCTGCGGGCCGAGATCGGCAGGTCGAGCCGGGCAAAGCTGCCGTCAGGGCGACGCACAACGACGGTCGCTTGCCGGCGACCGCGCATCATCACCCCTTCGAGCACCGCTTGTCCACCATACTTAAATTGATTGGTACTCATGCCAATTCTGACTCTTACCCGCTCGCCAGCCACACCAAACTTCTACTATCCTCTATCTTACCATGCCAACAGGCACGGTAACGTATCGAACATGGGGGGTCATGAGGCCGGTTCGTCAGGTTTTCCGCGCCGAGCTAAGGTTGTGGCTGCCGCCCGCACACCGCTCACCAAACTTGAGACGCGAATAATCGGCGCAACCACTCGTTCCGCAACGTATGTTGTCGCCGTTGTCGCCGTCTGCGCCGAGTCGCGCACATTATTGGCAATCGCGCGCGTTGTGTCTAGCGTCTCATTCGCTTTCGCCAGCGCCTCATCGAGCTTAGGCAACACATTATTGCGCGCCAGCCGGTTGATCTGCTCAACCGCGTAGAGGATCGCAATGAGGATTGCAACCGATAATACCGCGCCGATCAGTTGCAACGCGGCCAAGATCACGATGAATACATCTCGCCACGCGGCGCGGAAACCTTCACCGAGGAAGATCGCCGCGATGATAAACCCGAACAGAACTGCGGTCAATAAGCCAATGCCGATGCCAATCCAGCGTAACACGGGGCTACCTCCGTACCGGGCCGCAGAATACGCGGCTGCGAGGGCGCTCTAATGCGCCAAATTATATCATAGCCGCAAGCGTGAAACAACTATCAGCAAGATCCACGCCAACAGTGAGGCTTCGAGCATTGGCACCCCCGCTGGGGCGGGCAGATCAAGAGGGAAGCGCCAGCCAAGCAGGGTGGCGATCAGACACCCGGCGGCTGCCGTGACCCAAAAAATCGGGATCTGCCGCCACGAGCGGCCCAGCAAGAAATGGGCCAACGCCGCATGGGTCGTGGTCAACAAGAGTAAGAGAA
This sequence comes from uncultured Chloroflexus sp., assembly GCF_938091255.1. Taxonomy (NCBI): domain Bacteria; kingdom Bacillati; phylum Chloroflexota; class Chloroflexia; order Chloroflexales; family Chloroflexaceae; genus Chloroflexus; species uncultured Chloroflexus sp. The sequence goes on along the minus strand of NZ_CALLJH010000054.1, from coordinate 1,629 downwards.
AGGCTGCTGGTGAGAACGCGCTCATCCCACCTCCGGACGGGCGATCCATCCCCCGCCAAGCACGCGCTGGTCATCGTAAAAGACAGCAGCTTGGCCGGGGCTGACAGCGCGCTGTGGCCGTTCCAACTCCACCAGCCAGCGTCCATCGAGCTGTGCCGAAACGCGAGCCGGCAGCGGTTCGGCGTGGGCGCGCACTTGCACCATACAGGTCAATGGCTCAGCCGGCGGCTGATCATCAACCCAACGCACGTCGGTGACGGTAAATCGCTCGCGGTTGAGCGCCGACGCCGGGCCGACGATCAGCGCATTGCGCGCCGGATCGATTGCAACCACATAGCGCGGTTCGCCGCCGCTCAACCCTAAACCACGCCGCTGACCGACGGTGTAGAACGGTAGCCCTTTATGCCGCCCGATCTCGCGCCCCTCTAGATCGACTATTGGACCGGGGGTAAGACTCTCTGGCGCTTCAACCCGTAACAGATTGCGGTAGTCGCCGTCAGGCACAAAACAGATGTCTTGGCTCTCTTCGCGATCGGCACTCGGCAAGCCGCGTGCTGCCGCCATTGCGCGCACTTCACTTTTGGTATATTCACCAATGGGGAAGAACAGGCGGGCTAGATCGGCTTGGCCGAGCATGTGCAGCATGTACGACTGATCTTTCTCGCGGTCTACCGCTCGCCAAAGCTGGTAGCGGCCATCGGCGCCGCGCACAATCCGGGCGTAATGGCCGGTCGCCACCGCATCAAACCCCAAAGCCCGCGCCCGATCAAGTAACGCGCGAAACTTGATCATGCGGTTGCACTCGACGCAGGGGTTAGGGGTGAGACCATGCGTATACGCCCGAATGAAATAGTCGATGACGTGGCGGCGAAACTCGCGCTGGTAATTAAAAACGTAAAAGGGGATGCCGAGTAAGGCGCAGACGCGCCGCGCGCTGGCCGCTGCTTCGGCAGCACAACACAGGCTCTCGCGCAGCCCGTGATCGTCGTCATCCCATAGATGCATCGTTACGCCGGTCACTTGATGGCCGGCTTCAAGTAAGAGCGCCGCGGCCAGTGAGCTATCAACACCGCCGCTCATTGCAACCAGAATATTTGCCATATTTGGTATTATACTCGGTATGACCGTTTCCAACTAGAGAGCGCCAACGTGACAAATCCTATTACCACTATGACGGCTTCTGTCACCATCGAATGCCGCTACCACGACCGCCTTGGCCTCAGCTATTTGACTGCTGGCGCCAGCGGGCCGGCGATCGTCTTTCTGCACGGCTGGGGTGCGTTTAAAGAGCTCTGGTGGAGCACCTTGCGCGATCTTGGCCGTGACTACCGTTGTTTTGCCGTCGATATGCCCGGCCACGGCGAGAGCCGGATCGGGCGGGCCGACCGGATCGAAGCTATTGCCGAGCTGATAGCCGCGTTTTGCCGTGATCTCGGCCTGACTGCGATTACGCTTATTGGCCATTCGATGGGGGGAAGCGTGGCCGTGGAGCTGACCTTGCGCTATCCCGAATTGGTGCAGCGGCTGGCACTAATTGATGCCGCCGTCGATGCCTATCGGATGCCAGCTTACACCCGCACGTACCTACTGCCCACCGTAGGATGGACGACGTTCCGCCTGACCCAAGCC
>NZ_CALLJH010000053.1:0-29420 GCF_938091255.1 uncultured Chloroflexus sp. | reverse complement strand
AGCTCGACGACAGTGGGGACGCTTGAGCGCATAACCTTGATCTGGTCAGATATTACCCTTGCGCCGGGTGAGACACGTTATATCCGCTATAACGTCATTACTCGCGGTCAGTTGCAAACTCGTACCTATTGCAACGACCTCGATCAGCAGAGTATGATGAATGCACTTATCAATCCTAATACCGGGCAGCCGGGTGAAGAGATTAACTTCACGAGCGCGAGAGCTTGTGTGCGTATTACCCCGAACATTCAAGTCAGCAAGTTCTTTAGTGATGCCAACGGGGTCAATCAAGGTACGACTAAGACTGTCAATGGCCCCGTCCCGACGGGTGGACAAGAGCTTTACTTTACCTTAGTGATCACCAACGCTGAGACGACCACCACCTACACCGCCAGTCTGGTTGATTTTGCACCGTCTGCGCTGGCATTTCAGAATGTTGTCGCTACCAATTTGCCGGCCGGCAAGCAAACCCCCGATATTAGCGGCGACACATGGGCGTGGCCAACCCTTGCCATTGCTCCCGGTCAGACCTACACGGTGCGTATTCGCACGCTCTTTAACCCACCGTGTATCACCGGTGAATACAAAAATAGGGTAGGGTATGATTTCTTCGACGCAACCACCGGTCGAACGACGCGGGTCTCACCTCGTCCGCCGATTGAAGCGGTGATTGATTATCGTTGTGGCAGCAACCTCAACCGGCTCGATTACGAGATTAAGGTCGATCGAAAGACCTTGGGCTTGCGTGATCGCGGTCTCTTCACAATAACGGTGAGAAACCTCAATACGAGTGCCCCACTCAATGGCGTAAGCGCCTACGCTTACTTACCGCCACGCTTCCTCTACAGCGAGACGGTCAATAGCTCGCTGTACGCATTTGCCGGCCAGCGTTCGTTGCCCGATGGTCGCACTGAAGTGCGTTGGAACGTAGCACCGATCCCGGCCGGTGGCAAAGTCGATATTCTCTTCCGTGCTGCCGCGGCTGATATCATCAGCATTGAGAAAGTCTACGCGCGGGCAACGGCTGACAATCTACTGTCGGCAACCTGCCGTAGTCTCAATCGTTGTGTTTCGTACACTGTCGACAATCAAGCGTATGATGTTGCGAGGGAAGAAGTAGCTACTCAGCCGCTCCACACATATACGCCACGGATCGAACGGATTACCGAGTGCGCCGTATCCGGTGAAGAGCGGCTTTACACGCTAACAATGCTTAATACCAATGTTATTCCCTATCGCAATACTGTGGTCACGCTAACCTTGCCTATCGGGCTTACCTATTTGCGGCCCGATACCGGTATGCCGGCGCCTGATAGTGTGATCCCAATCACCACCGGTGCGCAGGCCGGCTCGACCCAATTGGTGTGGCGTAACTTGACGGTGCCACCCAAACCGACCAGCGGTAATGTCAGCGAATTGCCGCTAGCGATCTGGTTGCAGGTCGGGCAGGTCTGGAGTGATCAGGGAACGAATGCTGAGGTAACCAGCCCTGACGGGATCATTCCGCGTACCGATGGCGAGGTTGACCCAACCGTGCGCATCTGTGTCGATGGGCCGGCAGTTGCCAAAACGGCGAACATCAAGACGCTGCCGTCGGTTAATCCGGGAGATCCGAATCCGACCTTCCTCTACCATATTGAGGTCGTAAACCCAACCGATAATGCCTTTACCATCTCGTTGCGTGATGTGTTGCCGGCAGGGGTGAGATTCGACGCCATGCTCAGTGGGCCGGCGCCAGCAATCAGCACTACAGGCGGGCGCACGGTGTTGACATGGAACAACCGTACGGTGCCGGCACAAAGTGGTACTGCCATCGGTCGTCTAGCCTTGCTCTTCCGAGTAACGGTCAATCCGAGCCAAGTGAGTGGTTCGTTGACTAATACGGTAGAGATTGTGAATAGTTCGGTCACTATCACAAACCAACTGCTGGAAGCACCGATCGCGCTCAGCGTACCGCGGGTTTGGATGCCCTATGTTGCTCGTTGAGCTTTACTAGATGGGGATTGTTAGCCAGCTCTTCAATGGCATTGCTCGAGCCGTTCGAACCTCTCCTCCTTCTTTCCCAACCAGAAGGAGGAGAGGGAAAACGATCGGCGAGACGCTGACAACGCGCCTCCACATCTACCCATGCTACCCTTGATAACGTAGGTACCCTTCCCTTCTGCACGTCGGAGACAACTATGAACTGTTGGCACTGTAACCGGCCTGCGCACGGCGTCTGTATCTTTTGCGGACGAGCGGTCTGTCGCGATCACGCCCAAGAGATGCCGCATATTGTTGCCTTGTACGCAGATCGGAAGGGCATCCACAAAGCGATTATCACTTCACGTGCGCTCTTTTGCGGTCTCTGTGAGCCACGTGAAGACCCGATAGAGTTACCTGAACTACGCTGATAGCGGGCATGGGGGGACGTGTTGAACTTGCCCCTGAACACGGTAACATCCTCTCGTAAGGTGGCAAAATGTTTAACACGAAGGACGTACCGCAGGTGTGATTCCTCGAAGATTGTCGATGTTTGCGTCCTCTCATCGTGAAGATAAGCAAACCGTTATTCAAGCAGGCAAACCGCCGTGGTATAATGCGGATGGGCCGTGTCCGCCCGCATTCTTCCCCCTGACGTTATGAGGTGAATGTATGCCGATGTACGAATATGGCTGCTTGGATTGTGCGCGCCAGTTCGAACGCTTGCTGCCTATGAACGCGGCTGATCAGCATATTGTCTGCCCCTTCTGCCAGAGCACCCGTGTTCAGCGCCGGTTGTCGCTTTTTGCTACGCATAGCCGTGGCGAAGCTTCAGCCCCAGCAGTAGCCGCGACGATGAGCGACAGCGGGTGCAGTTGCAGCAGTTGCGGCTGCGGGTCAAGGAGCTAAGCTATGCGCGTGATGATCCTGACAGCCGGTTTGGGCACACGCTTGCGTCCGCATACCTTTGTTCGCCCTAAGCCATTAGTCAGCGTCGCCGGCAAGACGGTATTGGCGCACATTATTGACTATCTAGCTCCCCTGCACATCGAGGAGCTGATCTGTGTGGTCGGTTATCTCGGCAACCAGATCGAAGAGTTTATGCGGGCCAATTATTCGTACCCGATGCGCTTTCTTGAGCAAAAGGTGATGCGTGGCCAAGCTGATGCAATCGCATTAGCCCGTGAATTGACTGGTCCGCTCTTGATCGTGTTTGGCGATGGCTTGCTTGAGTTTGATATTGAACGGCTCAACGAGCATCCCAATTACGGCATCATTTACTGCAAAGAGGTCGATGATCCCCGCCGGTTTGGTGTAGTAGTGGTTGAACAAGGCCGGATCGTGCGGCTGGTCGAGAAGCCGAGCGAGCCGATTTCCAATCTGGCTGTAGCCGGGTTCTATTATGTGCCGGAAGCCAGCCGGTTGATGTCGGCGATCGACTACATCATGGAGAATAATATTCAGACCAAGGGGGAATTCTATTTGGCCGATGCGCTGCAAGTGATGATTGACCGCGGCGAAGAGCTGCATGCCGAGAAGGTGCGGGTCTGGCGAGATTGCGGCACGATTGAGTCGCTGCTCGATACCAATCGTTATCTGCTCGAACATGGCCATAATCGCGTCGCCGAGTATCCTAATGCGGTGATCATTCCGCCGGTCAATATTGCGCCAACGGCAGTGATTGAAGAGGCGGTAGTCGGGCCGTATGTCTCGATCGCCGACGGTGCAGCGGTGCGGCAGGCCATTGTGCGCGACTCAATTATCAATGCCGGCGCGCAGATCCAATCGGTCATTATCACCCGCAGCTTAATCGGTGATCGAGCCCATGTGAGCGGTGTTAGCCAAGAGTTGAATGTCGGTGATATGTCGGATATTCGTTTCGGGTGAACCACTATGATTGCTTACAACTTCCATGCCGCAAGCAATGGCGCTCGCGGCGAGGCCAAAGGGGGCCGCTGGGGGTTGGCCTTGCCTGCGAGCGGGCAGGCGCCAGCACTGGCTGGATGGGGACAGGAAGATATGCCGAGCGCGGAGCGCGAGACGATCCGGCGATTGCATATTGATGCTGACCCAACCGAAGCTCGTTTGTTGACCGCTGTGTACGTTTCGCTCAAGACCTATCCATGTGTGGTGCTGAGTGGAAGGGCTGGGGCCGGTAAAGCGGCATTAGTGCAGCATCTGGTAGCAGCGCTGATCGGTGTCGCCCCCGGCCAGTTTGTTCGCATTGGTTCAGCGCAGTGGACGGCGCAGAGCGGCCAGCGTGATTACTACCGTGATCTCCACACCCGCTTCGGCGATAGCCAGTTGAGTGAGGTGCTGAGCGAAGCGCAATCGCCGCAAGGCGCCGGCAAGCTCTACTTTGTCTTGTTTGATGGTTTGGCCCCCGATGAGTTGTTCCATTACTTGCACGAACGGCTGCACCTGTTGCCGGTCGCTGCTAAGCCGGTAGCCGCGCTGCCGAATGTGTTGTTCATTGCCACATTTCACCAACCCAATCAATTGTCGGTGCGCGATGCGCAACTATTGGCCTATGCCCATCAGGTCAATGTCACTGCCTACCGGCGGCAGCCGCCCCAATTGCCGCCGCCGCCGGTAGGCTTGCAACGAGCTATGATCCGCGACTCTGTCCGTGATGTGGTCGAAGCCCGTGATCGATTGCGCGCGGTGTTCGGCGGGCCGCAGTTGCCGCAATTGAGCCCCTCGGCGCAGATTGCCGGCTTTCTACGCTGGTATGGCCTCGCGCCTGATACTACCCTCGATAGCGATATGTGGCTGTTTTTGGCCAATAGCTTCGATCGCTACGGTAATGGCCTGTTTGCCGCCGATCCGGCGCGCAACCTCCAAATCGCCTACGATTTCCGGATGGTGCAACGGGTGATGGCCCGGCTTGATCCGGCCAATGCTGCGCTCAGGCCGGAATTGGCGCGGGCCGTGGGGTGTTGAAACCCTGATCCCATCTGTCTCTTCTTGCGCCGCTCTCTCATCGCAGAGAGCGGCGTTATTTGTTTCCATCCCTCGCCAACCTCGAGCGTGTTATGCCATGATCATTTTTGCTTAACTCTCGTTTCATATTTACACCAATTCTTGTTTATAAACATTCCATATAATCACGGCTGCTCAAGACGTATACATCACAACTCAGCATCCTTGTCTGATGTTCGCGGATACTCTTAATTTTCTGCATTGCAAGGAGGTTTTCAGACTATGGGTGGTCGTGATGAGAAAGACAAATGGGTTGTGCGCTCGCAGGCTGGTATCGGCCAGACACTGGAAGAGGTGTTGGCGCTGCGCATTTCACGGCGCGGTATGCTGAAGACCCTAGCACTAGGTGGTTCGCTTGTCTTAATCGGATCAAATCTGACCGCGGCCGAAGAGGCCTTAGCGGCCAATCCGGGGTTGAAGTTTAAGGCGGTAAAGCCTACTGATCCGAACTTTGATGATGTGGTGGTGCCGGATGGTTATTATGCGCGCACCCTGATCCGTTGGGGTGAGCCCTTGAGTGCTGATGCGCCCGATTTCGATGTCTGGTTACAGACACCGGAAGCGCAGGTCAAGCAGTTTGGTTATAACTGTGACTTTATCGGCTTCTTGCCGCTGCCCTACGGTTCCAATGCCTCGAATCGTGGTCTACTTGTGGTCAATCACGAGTACACCAACGAAGAGTTGATGTTCCCGAAGTACGATGATAAGAATCCGACTCGCAATCAGGTGGATGTCGGCATTGCCGCTCACGGTATGTCGGTGGTCGAAGTGGTGCGCGCGCCTGACGGTACGTGGAGCTACGTGCGCAATTCACGTTATAACCGACGGGTGAGTGGTTTCAGCGCAACCCGCTTGAGCGGGCCGGCTGCCGATCACCCATGGATGCGCACCAGTGCCGATCCCGGAGCTGATGCCATTCTTGGCACCCTTAACAACTGCGCTGGCGGTAAGACGCCGTGGGGCACGGTGGTCAGCGGGGAAGAGAACTTCCATCAGTATTTTGCCAATCTCAATGGTCTTGATCGGAACGATCCACGCTATGCGGTGCATCGCCGGTATGGTATGCCGGCTGGTGAGTCGGAGCGTAAGTGGGAGCGGTTCCATAGCCGGTTCGATATTGCTCAAGAGCCGAATGAGGGCTTCCGGCATGGCTGGTGTGTCGAGATCGACCCCTACGATCCGTTGAAGCCAGTCATTAAGCGCACGGCACTTGGTCGCTTCCGCCACGAGGGGGCAACGTTTGTGGTGACGCGTGATGGGCGCGTGGTCGGCTATCAGGGTGACGATGCCCAGTTTGAGTATGTCTATAAGTTTGTCACCAACGGCAAGTTTAACCCGCGCAACCGTGAAGCGAACATGAACTTGCTTGACGATGGCGTGCTCTATGTGGCGAAGTTTAATCCTGATGGCACTGGTGAGTGGTTGCCGCTGGTGTTTGGCCAAGGCCCGCTAACGCCGGAAAACGGCTTTCGCTCGCAGGGTGATGTGTTGATCAATACCCGCTTGGCCGCTGACTTGGTGGGTGCGACGAAGATGGATCGACCGGAGGATGTTGAGACCAACCCGGTTAACAAGAAGGTCTATATCGCCCTCACCAATAACACCCGCCGTGGAGCAAGCGGTCAGCCCGGTCCTGATGCGGCTAATCCGCGGCCTAACAATGCGTGGGGCCACATCATCGAGCTGACCGAACGCAACGATGATCACGCCGCTACGACCTTCCGCTGGGAGATCTTCATTCTCGCCGGGCTTCCTTCCCAACCGGATACCTACTTTGCCGGCTTTGACAAGAGCAAGGTCTCGCCAATTGGTGCGCCCGACAATGTGGCCTTCGATAATCAGGGCAACCTCTGGATTGCGACCGACGGCGCGCCGCGCGCGATCAAGTTCAACGATGGTTTGTTCGCGGTGCCGGTGAGTGGTGCGCAACGCGGTAATCTGCAACAGTTCTTCTCGTCGGTGGCTGGCAGCGAGGTGTGCGGGCCAGAGTTCACTCCCGACAATCGCACGCTCTTCCTTGCCATTCAGCACCCCGGTGAGGGCAGCACCTTCGAGAACCCGAGCAGCACGTGGCCTGACCGGCAAGGTTTGCCGCGACCGAGCGTGATCACCGTGCAGCGGTTTGATAGCGGCATTATTGGAACGTAGGCGCTCAGGCACAAGATTGGCAATTGGCTGCTGGTAAGCGCAGTGTGACCTATGTGCGCACTGCGCTCTGTCTTCTTGTCAGATGGGATGGGTTGCGTTAGGAGAGGTGCTTATGAGCAGGTTGCCACTATGGTCAGCGTTGCTACTTACCGGCGTCATGCTTGTCGGTGTTGTCAGTGGTTGCGTTTCGCAGCAATCGCTTCCGCCAACGCCTACCGTTGTGACGCCTATTAGCGGTGCTGACCTCTTCTTTGGCCGCGCGCCGTTGGCCGGTGGCGTGCCGTGCATAACCTGCCATACCCTTGATGCAAGCGGGCGGGCGGGAGTTGGACCTAACTTAGCCGGGATTGGCCAGAGGGGCGGTGAGCGCATACCCGGCGTGAGCGGACGGGAATATCTCGAGCGGTCGATCCGTTCGCATGATGAATTTATCGTTCCCGGCCACCAAGCGGGGATTGTGCGCGCAGTGGTCGGCGACGATTACGGCAACCTATTGCCGGACGAGCAAATTGCGGCGTTGGTTGATTTTCTGCTGCAACAACAGGCGGTAGAAGTCGCCGGCGAGGCAGTCATGTCAGCCCCTTTCCTATCGCCCACTTCCACACCAACCGTATCACCTACGTTGTTCTACACGATGACCGCGACGCTCACCCTCGCGCCCACAGCGACCGTAACGCCAGCGTTCTCGCCTACGACAGTAGCAACGCCAACAATGTCGCCTCTGACCAGCGCTACATTCACGCCTTCACCGCAGATAACGGCCACAGCTTCGGCAACGGTCGCGCCTACACTGGCGTTCACCGTCACCCCAACCGGTGTCCCGGCGACGGCAACGCCGCTGCTATCACCTACCGCCACTCCATCGCCGGCGCCAACACCAACGCCGCCGCCTACCCCAACGACGGCGCCTGAACCGACTCCGGTGCCGCCAGTGGCGAGCGAAGCGAGGTTAGAACAGTTTCTCGGTTGCGTCAATTGCCACAATTTGCACCCGCAACAGGTACGGATGCCACATCCGCTCAACCCAACCTGCAACGACTGCCACCGCGGTTCACCGAGCCGGATTGGCTGCCCGACCTGCCACAGTATGCATCAGATTGACAATCGTCACGAGCCGCTGCCGGATTTGCCGTGTCATGCGTGCCATACATAGTAGCACTGCTGTCTCACCACGCCCGCAAATACTGTGGCGGGGGCGCGAGGTCGTGCCCCAGCGCCCGCGCCGCACGTAACGGCCAGTGCGGGTCGCGCAGGAGTTCGCGACCGAGCAGCACCAGATCCGCTTCGCCGTTGCGGACAATCGCATCAGCGTGTTCAGGACGGGTAATCAAACCGACGGCAGCCGTGGCAATCTGGGTATCGTGACGGATGGCGCTCGCAAACGGCACTTGGTAGCCTTCGCGAACGGGGATGGTAATGCCCGGTGCGATCCCGCCGGAGCTGCAATCGATTAGGTCAACCCCGCGTTCGCGCAGCATACGCGCTACCTCAATCGTATCGGTAATCGTTAACCCCTCTGGAGTCCAATCACTACATGAGAGGCGCACGGCCAGCGGCAATTCAGCCGGCCATGCTGCGCGCACCGCGTCAGTCACTTCAAGCAACAGACGGGCGCGTCCGCGCAGGTCGCCGCCGTATTCGTCGCTGCGGTCGTTGCCTAACGGTGAGAGAAAGTTATGCAGCAGGTACCCGTGCGCAGCGTGGATCTCGATCCAGCGGAAACCGGCTGCATGTGCCCGTCGGGTGGCAGCGGCAAAATCGTTGATAACCTTGGCGATCCCGGCCGTATCAAGCGGAGTAGGAATAGGGTAGTTGGTAGCAAACGGTTCAGCGGTCGGGCCAACTACTGGCCAGCCGCCAGCAGCAGGCGAGATTGGTTTGCCGCCTTCCCACGGGCGGCCCACGCTGGCTTTACGCCCGGCGTGGGCTAATTGAATGCCGGCCACCGCGCCAAGACTCTCGATCAGCTTGACTAGCCGGGCGAGCGCGTCAATGTGATCATCGCTCCAGATGCCCAAATCAAACGGCGAAATCCGACCTTCAGGCGAGACGGCGGTCGCTTCGAGAATAATCAATCCTGCTCCGCCGGCTGCCCGCGCGCCGAGGTGCATCAGATGCCAATCGGTAGGGAAGCCATTGACGGCACTGTACTGGCACATCGGCGACATCCCGATCCGGTTACGTAAGGTTACGCTGCCGATGGTCAGCGGGGTAAACAGATGTGGTTGCATGGCGTATCTCTCAATCGTTGAATGACGGCAATCTGTTGCCAGTATACCTGTAATTCGTGCAGGTAAGCAAATAACCGCGCTGTCGTGCCGCACGGCTGTGCGGCGCCATTAGGATGTACGCTGGCCGCGCCACACAAAGATCACAGCATTAACCATCACCGCCAGCGTATAGCACAGCGCCGCAATGAGTAAGATCGGCGTAAAGCCAACGGCGCTTTGCAGTTCGGCGCTGATGGTGGGGCCGGCAATGTACCCCACCGACGCAGCAGCCCGGATGAGACCGATCACGGTGGGATGGTGTTCGGGTGGGGTCTGTGCCAGCGCATGCGCTTCAAACAGTGGTGTGGCCATATTCATCAGTGCGCCGCGCACCATCGCGATCAGGGCCGCTACCGGCAACGTGGGCGCGAAGGCCAGCGCAATCAGGCAGGGAATGGCGAGCGCCTGTGTCAGCACCACGCCTTGCATGCGGCCAACTCGTGCCGCTAGGTGTGGGCCGATGAGTGTGGCAAGGCCGGTAGTTAGGCTGATCAGCGCAAACAGTAATCCGATAACTGCATCGGTGGCGGTAAAGCGTTGGCGGAAGAAGAGACTGAGGTAGGGAATGAACAGCGCCGCGCCGAGCGAAATAAGCAATGGCCCCGGCGCGAAGATAATCGCTTTGGCAAGCGCGCGCCAGAGGTCGCTGATCTCACGGCGGATCATCGTTGCTGGCGCCGGTGATCGCGACGAGGCGAGGCGCAGTCCTAGCAACGGTAACCCGGCGAGGGCGACGACCACTGCGCTCAGCGTAGCATTGAGCCGGTACGGCGCGATTGCATCGCTCTCGACCAGCACAACCCGCCACACTGTCGCCAAACTGCCGGCAAGCAGATTGGCGATGCCGCCGATGATCAAGCTCAAGGCTGCGCTGCGGGCAAAGAGCCGGTCAGGGCCATCGGCGCCGCTGAGTTGCATCATCAGCGACGGCCCGGCTAGATTAAAGAGCACGCTAGCCGGCCCACTCAGCGATACGCCGAGTAACAGTATCCACGCTGTTGCCGGGGTGATTGCGCTGCTGAGCGGAGCCAGCGCCAGTGCGAACAATGCCGCGCTATGCAACCAACAACCGAGCAGCAACGCCGGGCGCGCGCCCCACCGCCGTACCGCTTGCCACGCGAACGGCCCGCTGATTCCGCCAGCCAATACTGGCCCGCTGTTGAGCAGCCCGATCAGCGTTAGATCGCCGAACAATGGCACCCCGATCCGGTAGCTGCCGTACCCTCGTTCAGCGTAAGCGATGGTGGCAAACAACCAACCCACCGTCAGGCCGGCGTTCAACAGGCCAATGGTCAACAAATAACGCTGATCGTGGCGCATGTTGGCGCACCGGCGCTTCACAACCCATTGCGCGCGATAATAGCGCGGTACACGTGCGCGCTGCGCTTCCACACTCGACGTTGGGTTGCGTACTCGGTATAGATCAGACCGAACCGGGCGCTAAACCCTTTGGTCCATTCAAAGTTGTCCATCAGCGTCCAGACAAAATAGCCGCGCAGATCAATCCCGGCAGCCAGCGCACGTTGGCATGCCTCGATGTGGGAACGGAGGTACGCAACGCGATCAGGGTCTTCAACTACCTGATCAGCAGGCCCGGGTGGAGGGTCATCGAACGCCGCCCCATTCTCGGTAATGTACAGCGGGATGGAGGTATATTCACGCGCCTTTTGCAAGGCCTCGACAATACAATCGGGATAGATTTCCCAGCCCATTGCTGTCTTAGGCAACGGCCCCGGCACCTGCTTAGCCATCAAAAATGGTTCGCGCCAGTTAAAGGCGTGGAACAGGCGGGTGTAGGTATTAATGCCGAGAAAATCGATCGGCTGGCTGATAATATCCAGATCACCGGGCTTGATCGGCGCAAAGATGAGCCGGCGGGCGAAGTGGGCCATCAGATCGGCGGGGTAGCGCCGGCAGAAGAGTGGTTCAAGGAAGAGCCGGTTCATCACTCCATCAATGCGCTGAGTAGCTTTGTGGTCAGCAGGGTGATCGCTGGCCGGGTAATGTGACCAAATCATCAGGACGATACCAATCTGGGGCGGCGGTAGATCAGTGCGGGCCGGTTGCGGTCGTGCAGCGCGAAAGGCGCTCACCGCCAGCCCATGTGAGAGCAAGAGGTGATGTACCACCTTGAGCACCTGCCACGGCATGCGCTTGCCCGGCGCGTTTTCGCCATTGCCATAGCCGTAGAACGCCTGAATAAACGGTTCGTTGTGCGTGGCCCATAGCGCGACCTCGCCACCAATCTGGCGAAAGAGATAATCAGCGTATTCAGCGAAACGCAACGCCGTATCGCGGTTGGTCCAGCCGCCGCGATCCTCTAGCGCCTGTGGCAAATCCCAATGGTAGAGGGTAGCAACCGGCACAATATTGCGCTGGTGCAACCCATCAATCAAGCGCCGGTAGAAATCAAGCCCGCGCTGATTGGGTTGGCCGGCGCCAGAGGGAAAGATACGCGGCCATGCGATGCTGAAGCGGTACGCCTTCAGCCCTAACGCCGCCATGTGGTCGAGATCCTCTTCGTAGCGGTGATAGTGGTCACAAGCCACATCGCCGGTGCTGCCATCAACAATGACGCCGGGCCGCCGCACGAAACGATCCCAGATACTCTCACCCTTACCGTCTTCGTTCCACGCCCCTTCGATCTGATACGCAGCAGTCGTTGCGCCCCACCAAAAATTGGCCGGAAAGCGGATGTCGTTGTTCATGCGGAATGATCTTCAGAATGAAATAGACGGATACACACGGATGGCACGGATAGCCTAAGCTGTGAACATCAATCCCAATCCGTGTTTATCCGCTCCTATGAAGCCATAGGATCGACGTAGCCCGCGCCGCGAACATGGATCACCACCGCTCCTGACGCGGCCACAGTGCCCACAGGATCGCTGCCGCCGCCGCCCACCATGCCCGGTTCGCTTCGCGTTCGAGGCCACGGGTACGCAGTTGCACCCCGCCGAGGAACAGACCGGTTGCCAGCATCCCGCCCATCAACCGGTCGGTGGCTCGTTCAACCCGTTTCATACTGCGTTCGAGCCGGCTCAGATCCGAGCGGGTTTGCAATTCGCCCCGATTGGCCGCTCGGTAGTACGCATCCATCTGGCGGGGCAGACCGATCAGAATCTGGCCGAGTTCGGTCAACTCTTGCTGCAACTTCTCCATCCAATTGCCATTGCGCTGCTCTTGGGCAAGCATTGCCCGCGCAAACGGGCGTAACTCTTGGAAGAGATTGATGTCAGGATAGATTTCAGTTGCTAAGCCGGCCACCATGCTTAATGCTCGCCCCAGATATAGCAAGTCTTGGGGGATTTGAAATGGCAGATCGTAAATCAGGTCCTTTGTCTCGGCCATGATTGCCTCGACATCGAGATTGGTCAACTCGCGCACCGTGCGGTTGAACGAATAGCGCAGCATCGTCTCGATCGCTGCTTTGATCGGTCGCCGGTCAGCGCCGGGCAAGATCACGTTCAGTTGTTCAAGACAATTCAATAGCCGGTCGGCGTCATTGGTCGCTAAGCCCAAGACGCCTTGCCGCATAATCTCCATAGTCTGGGGCGGCAACCGCCCTACCATACCAAAATCGACAAAAATCAGCGTGAAGGGTGTACCGGTTTGCACTTCATCAGGCGCATGATCGATCGGCAACTGCGCTTCAAGCGTCTCAATCGTAGCATGCCCATTGACGCTAGCCGGCATTGGCGGTGGCGCTGGTTTGGTTGCAGCAAGGCCGGTTTCCACCCGGACGAACAGATTGCCGGGATGGGGATCGGCATGGAAGAAGCCATCGATAAAGAACTGTTTGAGGTAACAGTTATTGAGGCGGGCAGCCAGTTCGAGCCGACTGACCCCTAATTGGTCAAGCGTATGTAAATCGGTAATCTTAATCCCGCTGATTCTCTCCATCACCAGCACACGGCGCGTCGTCAGCTCGAAAATTGGTTCAGGGATGTAGATACCGGGGTGATTCGCGAAGTTTTGGCGGAAGATCGCTGCCGAACGCGCCTCTTGCACGTAATCCAATTCTTGCACCAACACGCGGGCGAACTCGGCTAATAACGCCTCAAGATCGGCGCGGCGGCGGATCGGCGGATAGTTCTTGATCAGGCGCACCACCCATGTCACCGCGCTCAGATCGACCTCAATAATCTTATCGATCCACGGTCGTTGCACCTTCACCGCCACCTCGCGCCCATCGTGGAGCACCGCGTAATGCACTTGCCCCAACGAAGCCGCCGCAACGCATTTGGTTTCGAAGCTGCGGAAGATCTCGCTCGGCGGTGCGCCTAACTCTTCCAGAATCACTTCGAGCACATGGCCGGCGGGGGCCGGCGGTACTTCATCCTGCAAGCCGGTCAATTCACGGCGCACAACATCAGGAATAATATCGGCCCGCGATGAGAGAAACTGGCCGAGCTTGATCTGCATCCCGCCTAATTCCACTGCCATCATGCGAAAGCGGCGGGCAATATTCACCCAGCGCCGCAGCATCGTGCGCTGAACGTACCAGCGGAAGATGGCAAAGCGGGCGAGAAAGATATCCCAGATATAAATATGGATAACAACGCCGAGAAAGAACGACGACACCCGCAAAAAACGCTCGCGTGGGCGAAAACGGGGCGGCTCGGTTGGGCGAGGGACAGCGCCGGTGTTGGCGGTTTCGGTTGCTTGAATAGAGATTGGTTCACGCATAGCTTCCTACCAGTATTTCTATTTCGATTATACCAGAGGCGAAACTCAATCTCGCGACCGATCCGCATTGAATTGATTACCAACTACCATACGAAGGGTGCGTTACGCACGTGGAATGAGCTCGCTAGTTATGGTACCACTGGCATTATGACCATCGATAGTTTGCGTTTGCTGGCCGACAGTGCCGCACATCTATGGCAGCGTCTCAGCCAATTTGGCGCGCCTGACCTGCTTGGCCGGCGCGCTTCGTTTGAGGAGTGGCTCGCCGCCGCTCGCCCTAGCCTCTCTTCAGCCGACGAACAGGCCATCCGGCGCGATTATCGCCGGCTCAATCTCCTCCTGACCGAACTCGAAATGTTGACCCGTTCCCGCGAACGGGCATTGGCATTGATTATGGAGACAATCCGCCAAGACGGCGCTCCTACGGTGTCACCGTCACCCGAATCGGGCCAAAGGTCGGGGTTGGGGTAGGCGGGGGAGGGGTCTGGCACGCATATTCAGCCACTACAACCGCCCGTTCACGCTCGCGCACCACGATGTCGTGGACGCCGGGCCGTTCGTCGCCGATCCGGAGCACAATGTGGAACGAACCACTGCGATCGCTCGCGCCGCCGCCTACCGGACGATCATCAAACAGAACTAACAGCGCGGTTTGTGGGTTTGCCTCGCCAGTTAATTCAAGGAGATCCCCCGGAGCGCAACGGAGAGTCACCGCTGCCGTTGCGGTTGGTTCCATAGATGTTGTTGGGGAGGGGGTGGGCAATGGGGTATTCGTTGGCGGTTGGGTGTTTATGAGTGGTTGTGTTACCGTTGGGGTGGCGATCGCAGTAGTTGATGAAGTTGGCGATCCGGTGACAATAACCGTTGCCGTCGGGGTGGCAGTGAATTGTTGCCCTTGTTGGCCACTGGCTAGCGCGGTTCGGGTAAATGCCTGTGCTGCGGCGGCAGTGCGGGTAGTAATGATGGCTGTCTTCGTTACATCGCAGACATTCGCTGGATACGAGCCACAGTTGACCGGTATTTCAATGCACCCCGGATAAGCCGGTTTCTCATCACAACTTGGCTGGGCCTGTGATGCGTTCGGCGAGGTTGATAACGACACCCAAAAGACAAAAGTCAAACCTACCAAAATCACGCTTAAGGGCAAGATGGGACGGGAACGAGCCATCATGTTCTTCCTCAACCAATGTCTCACCGCTGCGCCGCGCGCTCGATCACCTGCACAAATGCCTCAAATCGTTGTGATCCTACCATTGTTTCATTACCGATCCGAAACACTGGTCGAGCGTAGATACCTTCTTCCATCGCGGCTGCGTAATCGGCCTGCACCTGTGCTTTATAGGTGTGGGCATCGAGGCAGGCGGTAAAAGCATCCTTTGGTATGCCCAAACCAGCGGCAAGATCAATTACCGTCTCGCGAGTGTTGAAGTACAGCTGATTGTACCGCGCGTACAGCTCACGCCGCAACTCCCAAAATTTGCCGTGATCGGCGGCGCATTCGCTCGCTTCAGCCAGTGTTTGCGACCGTTCCCCTAATTGCAGAAGGTGACGGTAGACCAGTTTTGCTTGGCCAGTAGCCACAAACTCCTCGATCAGACGAGGTTCGACATCAAGTGTATAGATCGCGCATGAAGTGCAGAGGAAATCGGAATAGACCATAATTGTGACCGGCGCGTCAGGATTACCAAGGTAGTGGTACCCTTCGGTAGTGCGACCGCGTGCCAGATCAGGAAAATAGCGGTTAGTGGTCGGCTCGCTCTGCGCTGTGGTTGGGGTTGACGTGGGGATACGGGTCGGGGGTGGGGTGGCCGTCGCCGTAGGTTCTGGCGCAACCGGCGCCGCGCAGGCAGCGAGCACGAAAATTGAGAGCAGAAAGAAACGACGCATAGATTTCGATTAGGTTGGGTCGTGCGACGCGATACCTGTACTCTAGGATCGCCGTGCGAGATGCTAGAATCTATAAGGAATGTGCGTAGGAATGATGTGACTATTCCCGCAGTCACTCTACCATAGGTTGCCATGGCGCGGCAAGGGTGCAGTCCGGTCTTGAGGGCAAAAAACAATAAATCGAGTATCATTCCTCCAATTCAACTAGATCAATACCCGGAGCCACCACCATGCTCACCGATCGTTTGTTCGCCTACACCGTTGCCGTCGCTATCCTGACCCTCATTCCCGGCGCTGATACGATGCTGGTGCTGCGCAATGCGCTGGCTCGCGGTCGCCTTGCTGGCGTGGCTACCGCGTTTGGGATCGGGAGCGGTCTGTTTGTGCAGGCAACCTTGTCAGGGCTGGGGTTGGCCGCGATTGTGGTGAAGTCTGCTGAGCTGTACCACATGGTCAAGTTGGCCGGTGCGCTCTATTTGGTGGGGTTGGGTGGGTGGACGATCATCACCACGTGGCGGCAACGCACTGTTTCTGAATTCCACCTGCCTGCCGGCCAAGAACGCTATGCCTTCGTGGAGGGGGTGTTGAGCAATGTGCTTAACCCGAAGGTGGCGGTGTTTTATTTGGCGTTTTTGCCTCAGTTTATCGATCCTGCCGATCCGGTGCTGCTAACCGCGCTGGCACTGACGACGATCCATTTTGCGCTGAGTGTGATCTGGTTTTCGACCCTGACGTTTGTGGTGGCGGGGGTGAGTAGGTGGCTGCGACAGGCGGCGGTGCGCCGGCGGCTAAATTATACTACCGGCGCAGTGTTGGCGGCGTTGGGATTGCGGATGGCGGTTGAGCGTTAACGATGGCGGGTGATTTCATACATCAACACTCCCGCCGCGACCGCTAGATTAAGCGAGTCGCTGCGTCCGCGCATTGGGATGCGTACCACCAGATCGCATGCCGCGAGTTGGTCTGCGCTGAGACCCTGCCGTTCGCTGCCGAGCACGAGCACGAGCGGCTGCGGGTATAGTGCGGTGCGGTAGTCGTGTGCGCCCCGATCAGAGCTGCCGACCAATGCAATTTGGCGTGCGCGGCTCCACTCAACAAGCTCGGTCCAGCTCGCGCGCGCAATTGGTTGGCTAAAGAGCGCGCCCATACTAGCGCGCACTGCTTCCGGATCGAAGGGATCGGTGGTCGCTCCCACTAAGATCACGCCGCTGAAACTGGCCCCGTCGGCGGTGCGCAAGACCGTGCCGAGATTGCCGGGGTCAGCGACTTCGACCAGCGCAACCCAGCCGGTCTCGGTTGCCGGTAGTTCTGCTAGTGGGGTGTACTTGATGCACCCGACGGCAGCGAGGCCCTGCGGGTGTTCTTTGCCGGCGAGGCTGGCAAAGACGCTGGCGCTGACGGTGAGCACTTTCCCGCCGTGGGCAGCGTAGTCTGCTGCGATCTCGCGGGCAAAGGCGCTGGTGAGGAGATCGGGGGCGACGATGAGCATGTCGAGTGGCGCTTTGCACTGGATCGCTTCCGCAACCAGCCGGATACCTTCGATCAGGTAGCGGCCCTGTTCGTCGCGGGCTTTGCGCTGGCGCAGTGCGCGCAATGCTTTGATGGTTGGGTTGGCGAGACTGGTGATGAGCATACGATGTATGTTCTCTCGGTACTATCGTGACATTTGTTGGTAGTTTGTACCATATTTTTCGCTGAAGGACTACGGGCGTGAAGCGCTCTTGCGGAGGGACGTGCGCCTCCCTCCGTCAGAGGGTGAGAGCTGGGGTGGGGGCAATGCCCCTGCTCCCCGCTTGTCGTTGCGAGCTGTGTAGGGTCAGCGCACCGCGCTGAGCCTAGCGGGGAAGCAATCCCTTGCATGCACGGGAGTGCTGCCTACCTGCCCTGCTCCTGCCTAAGCGGAAGATTGCTGAGGTCACGACGGTAACACCTTGCCCGGATTGAGCCGCCCTTCCGGGTCGAAGCGGGCTTTGATGGCGCGTTGGATGGCGATTTGCGTGTCGCCCAACGCTTGCCGCATAAAAGCTCGTTTGAGGGTACCGATGCCGTGTTCGCCTGATAGGGTGCCGCCGACCTCAAGCGCAACGGTGAAAATGGCTTCGGCGCATGGCCAGAGCCGGGCCATGTCGGTTGGGTTGCGGGCGTCGAAGAGAATGTTGGGGTGTAAGTTGCCATCACCAGCGTGGCCGAAGACGACTATCGGCAGAGCGTAGGCGGCGCTGACCTGTTTGATCCGGCTGACGCATTCGGCGATGCGGGTGACGGGAACGCTAATGTCTTCGCCGAGTCGGTTGGGCCGGATGCGGGCTAGCGCCGGTGCGATGACGCGCCGTGCTTGCCAGAGGTTGGCTTCGTCGCCGGCGGTGCGCGCGACGGTAACCCGTTGCGCGCCGCCAGCCCGCGCCAGTTCGGCCAATACCGTCGCTTCGCGTTCGACGGCTTCCGGTTCACCATCGGTCAGCATCAGCAACATTGCTCCGGCGTCGCGGGGCAACCCAATGCGCAGATAATCCTCAACAGCCGCAATGGTGGTGTCGTCCATTAGTTCGAGGCTGGCCGGAATGATGCCCGCTGCCATGATCTGTTCGACGGTGGCGCAGGCGGCGTGCAAGTCGGCGAATATCGCCATCGTTGTGCGGCGGGCACGCGGTAAGGGGATCAGGCGTAGGGTGGCTTCGGTGATTACCGCCAGCGTACCCTCGGAACCGACCAACAATTGCGCCAACCCGTCGCTCTCGCCTTGGCCGGCCAAGCCGTCGCCATAACGCACGATGCTGCCATCGGCCAGCACAGCGGTTAGGCCCAGCACATAATCGGCGGTGACGCCGTACTTGAGGCAGCGTGGCCCGCCAGCGTTGCAGGCAATGTTGCCGCCGATAGTCGCAGCGGTTTGGCTGCTCGGATCGGGCGGGTAGAACAAACCGAGCCGCTCGGTGGCGCGTTGCAGGTCGGCAGTGACCACGCCGGCGCCAACGTGGGCGATTTGCTGGTCGCGGTCAATCGTGATCTGCTCCATGCGGTTGAGACCAATCACCAGACTGCCGGCAGTGGGTACAGCGCCGCCGGCCAAGCCACTACCGGCGCCACGTGTCACCACCGGCAGACCATGCGCGGCGGCGATCCGCATCAGCGCTGCTACTTCGGCGGTGGTCGCCGGCAATGCCACGGCTAGCGGCAAGCCATCGGGCTGCGCAATGGAAGCGTCTTGCCCGTAGACGGCCAGTTGGTCGGGGTGGTGGAGGAGGTAGCGACTCCCGACCACCGTTGTCAGTTCGGTAATGGCGTCGCCTGCCGTCACGCGGCTGGGTTGAGCAAGAGCAGGGAAGACCGGGGTTGGTGGCGGGCCGAACTCGCAACAGGGTTGCCCGCCTAGCGCGGCGGCCTGCGCTTTAAGCGACGCTACCAACGCTCGGTCGGATAGTGGCCCGATATGCAGACTGCCTACACCGGCATCACCCCAGATTGGGGCAGCGGTCGCCGCTCGGCAGGTTGCGACGAACGTTGCTAGTGCCCGGCGGGGCAGGGTGAGATCGAGCCGTTGGTCGGGCGGCAGGGCAACATGCTGATGAGCGAGCGCTTCCCAATGTTGCCAGCCGGTAGGTGGGTCGTCCATTACAGCGAGGTGGTACTGCGCTGCTATCGTTGCGACCGCTTGCGCTTGGCGCTTGATCACCTCCGGCAAGCCGGCTAGCTCAACCAACAGCAGACCACTCGCGTCGAAAGCGAGCGCGTGTAGGGCAAGACCATTGACCATCAGCTCAGTGGCTAGTGCTAACACCTGTGCGGCAGGCCCTTGGATCAGGCAGCGGGTGGTTGTGGCTGGCAGTGGCCGCAGATTGAAAGTTAGCTCGCGAATGGTTCCTAGTTGTACGCCATGCCCGGCTAGCGCGCGGTGAAGATTGTAGCCCGTAGCACGTTTGAGCGTTTGCCCGCCAATATGTAGAACTTCTAAATAATGTTCGATAGTCGCCGCGCGCACATAGCGCCCGATTGGGCCACTATGCAGCCGGTACCGTCCGCCGCTGTTGCACGCCACCAGCTCGGCCAGAGTCACCTCGGCGCGCAACGGTACAATCGGCAGGCAGAGGCCATACGGTGCCAGCGCCTCGTTCAGCGCGGTAGCGGTAGCGGTCGCCGGTGCGCTGGCCAGTAATGCGCCGGGGTTAATGGTGAAGGGTGATGATATGGTAGGCATGGTATATTTATTGGTTGGGGTTAGTGACAGGGCAGTTTCATACCTACCCTAACGCCTGACCAACGTCACGATCGTACCGTCGGATCATAATCCACGACTATCGCAATGGCTGCTGCAATCTCATCCATTTTTGTCGCTGGTACCCGACCTATCAACTCACGCATCTGCCGAGTCTCGATGCTGCGCAAACGGAGCAGATCAGCCGCATGCGGCTTACCCAACCGTGTTGGCCATCGTCCTTCGATCCGCTGAATCCAGATGGTCTGTTCAAACCGCTCTTCCCACGGTTGTAAGGGTGCTATAAGACGGATTGGCAGGCGTTCAAAGGCGTTGGCACTGACGACGATGACTGGTGTCAAAGTGCCATCGCCGAGATCAGCCTGCCAAATCTCGCCACGGTGGGGAATGCTAGGCGTGCTCACGCGTTGCGACCTCGTTGGCTTCGGTGGCGGGAAACGGGTAGAGATCGGCGGCAGCCGCCACCTGTTCAGCTAACACCGCGTGGCGTACTGCTAGCGGTTGTCGGAGAAGACGCTGGCAACGCCCTTCGCTACGCTCAGGTATATCCTGCACCGGTACTTCTTCACCAAGCAAACGGCGCGCCTCGGCGGGATCGATCAGCTCTTCAGCCAATGCCCGCAGCGTTGCTCGCCGCAACCACAACGGCTCCTCCGGCGGCAACGGTTCTGGTTCGGCGGTGCGCCAGCCGCGTTCGCTCAGCTTAATCATCCATGACCGGTAGAGCCGTTGGTTGATAATCCCCAGTGTCTGCATGTGGTAGAGCAGGGCTTGGATGCTCATACCAAAATGCCGTTTCAGCAGCAGCAGCTCTTCGAGGTAAAGATGAGTACGGTGTTCACCGATATGACTGCGCAGTGCGTTTGCCGGAGCGAGCAACGCAGCAGCAAAGCGAAATGCGACCTTTTCCTCGTCAAGCCCATCGTGTGGCTGCAAGACCAGATGCGCCAACTCGTGGGCGAGATTCATGCGCCAGCGCGCCCCATCGAGGCTGCGCCGCCCGATCACCGCCGCGGCTAAGGCAGCGCCGTGTTCATCGCGGGCGATGGCAGCGACGCCATCGAACCCGTCGATTGCATCGAGCGCGATGACGTGCAGGCCGTGTTCCTCCAGCGTATCGGTGAGGTCGGCGATCGGCGCGCTGCCTAGGCCCCAGCGCGCGCGGAGATCGGTAGCAGCAGTTTCGGCGTCGTCGAGGCTGGCAACAGGGTACTCAAACAGGGGCAGTGCAAGCTGGGCCGGCTCGCCGATCAGCTCTTGCAGGTACAGCCGGTCACGTAGCGCCTCCTGCGCCAGTGCCTCCATCTGTTCGTGCTGACGTTTGCCGAGCGACGCGCGTTTGCGATGCGCAATAAGCTCAATCTGCGCCTCGTGGCTGTTCAGGAGATCGGTGGTGCGCACGCCCAACGCCATCGCGAGGTGGTGTAAGACGGTTGGCGATGGCTGTGCTTGCCCATGTTCGTACTTAGAAATCGCCTGCCGAGTAACGATCCGTCCGGTCGCTTGTGCTAAATCGTCGAGAGTCATCCCGCGTGCCAAGCGTAATTGGCGCAACCGTTGCTGTATCATAATCGTGCGCCCCCTTTCAGTTGACAATTATCACCTATAGCGGGTTGATTGTCAACCAGCACTCGCCTGTCCATCGGCGTTGCCGGTCAATTTCGGCAACAACTGCGCCGTAATCAGGGTAGTCAGCGCTGAGGTATCGCCGCCGTCGCTTTGCACCACAATCGGTCGGGGGGCGCGTTTCATTAACGTTTCGGCCACTTGCAGGCGGCGGCGGGCCAGCTCATATTGCAAGACGGCGCGATTATCTTGATAGGCTCGGCCAAGGTATTCTAACCCGCGCGCCTCGTTCTCGGCTTGTCGCAGGGTTGCCCGTCCCCGCGCTTCGATCTCCCAGCGCACCCGCTGCGCTTCGGTCTCTTTCTCTTGTAGCATACGGGCCACGTCTTCCCGGGCTTTGTTGATTGCTGCACGCACCTCGACAAGCTTAGCGTCACGCACTTTCTTGGCCCGTTCGATTTCGAGCCGCAGATTGTCGATCCGCTGCTTCTTGATCAGCTCCCACTCGCGCTCGTAGGCTTGCAACTCTTTCGCGACCCGCTCGCGGGTGGCCAGATGCTGCTGGTACTGGTCGGGCAACTGTACATCGGGAATGTTGGCGCCGGTGATCCGTACTCCGTAGCGGGCCAGTTGCCGGTTGAGCAGCTCTTGCATATCACCAACATCGCTACCGCGCAGGTCGTAGGCACGTTCGGTCTCGACCCGGCGCGCACGCTGGCGGATGGCGTCTTGCACTGCGCTGCTCAGCACCAGATCGAAGTTGCTAGCGCCGAGCCGGCGGATAAATGCGATCGGATCTTCGATCCGAAATTTGAGAAAGAATTCGATCGATTTGAGTGGCACATTTTCGCGGGTCGGCGCTGCCATGACCGGTGCGGTGTACGGAATCTCGGTGCTAGTGTCAACCACCGCTTCGACCTTTTCCCATGGCCACCAGAGGTAATGTCGGCCCGGTGTGAGGATGCCGACGATCTGACCCCAGCGCGAGAGGATGCCGGTGGTACCTTGTTCGATCTCAACAATCGCGCCGAGGATGAATGAAACGACTGCGGCGATGAAGAAGAGGAAGGCGAGCACGATGGCAAACAGGCCGAAGAAGCGACCGCTGAACACGGCCACCCCTAGCAGATAGAAGCTTACTGCCAATGGCAGCAGCCAGCGTGCTCGTCGGCGATCTTTCGGAATGACCACCGGCACCAGTTGGCCCTCTTCGCCTGAGCGGAGCAGTTGCCGGATGCGGCTCCACGTCGCAACCGCCTCGCGGATGCGTGAAAACTCGCGCCGAGCATCGGTCATTGGTTCCCTCCTTTCTCGGCCAATTGGGCTGCCTCGCGTTCAGCGGCCACCACCTGCTTGATCTGCTCGGCGCGTGCTTGAATCCGCTGGCGAATCTCGTGCATGCGGGTACGGATAGCAGCAACGTCATCTGGCGAGTAGAGTTCGGTGTCAACGATACCAAGCATCCGCTGTGCCATTGCCAGATAGTCAATCGCCGCTTCAGCACCGCCGCCTACTTGCACGATTTGCGGCAGGTGGTCGGCTACAGCTTCGAGCCGGTCGAGAATGTCTTGCTGGTAACGGTACTGCAAGATTTCGGGGTACATCGCCGCGCCGACGGCGCGAATGTCAAGCGCTTGGGCTTCAAGCAGAGCTGCGTTCGCCCGCGCCGCGCTCTCGGCTTCGCTCAGTAATTGGCTGGCATACGCGCTGGCCCGGTAGGTTTCTTTTTCACGCGCAGTGTCAATTTGGGCCTGAAAGGTGGCAATCTCGGCCCGAATTGCCGACAACTGCTCGTTGAGGCTGGTCAGCTCGCGGTTGAGATCGCCTTCGTCCTGCTCTTTGCGCAACGCTAGTTCGTACTCGTAGGTGTAGGCCTCTTTTGCGACCCGGATCATCTCCGGCTTAGCGAGGTCGATACGGTATTCTTGGCTTGATGGCTCGGCGTGGGTGATATTGGCGTTGACGAAGCGCACCGCCGGCAAAAACTGCTGGTTAAGCGTGTCGAGCAGGTTTTGGGTACTCTCGCCAACTAAATCGTAGATCGCTTCGGCGCGTTGCTCGTAGATCAGCGCTCGCGTCACTTCACTGACCGCGTTTTGCAGCTTCTCTTGAAAACCTTTCGCGCCGCCGAGCGTGAAAATGAATGCCGCCGGGTCTTCGATCTTAAACTGCAAAAAGAGATCGACCGAAGCATTGACCCGCGAGGCGGTCGGTGCTTCACGGATCGGTGCGTTGTACGGGTATTCGCGGGTGACGTTGACAATGTAGCTGACTCGCTTCCAAGGATCGAGCAGCACTTTGCGGCCCGCTGGCGCGATCTCTTCCAGCTTGCCGAAGCGAGTGATCAGCGCTTGACAACCGTCCGGTACCATAATGAAGGTGTTGCGCCAGAGGCTGTAGACGACGTAGCCAGCCACCAGCAGCCAGTAGTGCGGGCCAAAGAAGACCAGCGTCAAATTGGTGAAGCCAAACGAGACCACATCGACTGCGGCGCTGATCAGCCAGCCGAACAATCCTACTATCACCAGAACAATCGTCACCGCTACCCACACTGCTGAGCGTGGGTCACGCGGGATGACGACCGGTGAAATAACGTTTGTAACCTGTCCGCGGTTGTCTCGCTGCTGCAAATTGCGGTTGAGCAGCTCAGCCGCCTCATCGAGCATCACACTCATCTGCTCGATCCGGGTGGCGCCGCTCTCGTTGCCCGCCCGCTGCGAGATGAAGTCGCTGGCCTTGATCTGCAACTGTTCGAGTTCCCCACTTTCGATTAACTGCTTGGCAGTGCTCAGACCGCGCTGGAGACGGTTCATATCGCTTTCCTTACTTTACTTGGAGCTGGCATCAGGGATGTACAATTACAGTGTAGCAAACGTCGCAGTGGAAGACCAGATCGTTTCTGTCCTAGTGATAACTCTCAGGAATGGTGCTGCGCTGTAGCTAGCAAGCCCAATGAGCGAGGTGTCTGGCTGTAGTACGCTCAGCGACTTGCGAGTGTGTTTTTCGTTCGGTGTCTTGCCACCTCTCAGTAGGTACCGAGATTATCAGCATTTGTGTGCCCATTGCCTGTGTTCTCGCTACAGATGCATCCTGCTTCGCTATCTGGAATTTCTCCAGTTGTAAGGTAGGATGGAACCCGCTTGCAAATGGTTCATCCAGTGATAAAGAATGTTTAATAGCTCGTTCTATCACTTTCTCGTACAATGATAGAGGGATGATGTCTCAATAACTTCCCTGCATTCTGCCGAGACTCCTCCCCTTTGTTTAGGTTATTGGGGCAAGCTAGCGTAGCATCATTCACGCCGTGCGCTGCGCCAGCTTCACGACAAGCGAGAGGGGTATGGTGTTGTTCCGACGTCAACTTCGGCAGATGCAGGCAAGGTGTATGTCACGCCTCGTGCGGTATGTGCTTTTGTTGGTGGTTGGTGGTTGGTTGTTTAGCGGGATCACCCCGGTTGCTGCGCAACTGGCTGAACCGGCCAATGCGCCAAACTTGATCCAGAATGGCGGTTTCGAGCAATTAGGCGCTAGTTGGGAGGAATGTGGCAACGTTCAATTGGTCGATGCTCAGCAGGATGGGACTGAGTCTGTCTATGCTGGCCGGTATGCGGCAGTGATGGGGATTAACGCCGACGGTAGCGATTGCCCGCAATTGCCTGATCTTACAACGCCCCGCCAAATATTGACCCAATCGCTTACCATTCCGGGGAATGCACCGGCGGTGACGGTGTCGTTCTGGTTTCGCGCTGCTGCCGGCACGACGGTTGATGTCTTTCTTGCCCGTGGGTACTATCAGTTCGACCCGAATCTTGGCGGTGTGAAACTGGGTACCTTTGCGACCGATCAACCGCCGGGATGGCAATTATATCGGACAGTGTTGCAGGGAGATCAGTTGGATCGGGTGCGCGGTCGATCATTGCACTTCTCTATCGTTATCCAAGAACGCACCGATGTTACGGATAGTGCAGAGCTACTAATCGACGATGTGCGCGTGGTCGCTGCCGACGAGCGCACTGCCGCTGCGCCACTGCCACCACGGTTACGGGGCGATGGTAGTCGTCCTTTGGCCGTAGTGCGGATCGAGGAAGGTAATCGCTGGCTGTACCGAATGGATACCGATGGTCAGAATCGCCAGCTTATCTACCGTGGCTTGCTCAACAGTGTGACCAGCCCGGCATGGTCGCCGAATGGCCAGCGGCTGGCAGTGGTTGATAACAACACGTGGCCGTGGCCGGTGCCCGATCCCGATCCACAGAACAATCTGAGTGCTTCAGCGGTGACAGTGATGAATGCCGATGGGAGTGGTGTCCAGCAGATCTATCAAACTCAAAGCCGCAAGGGGTCGCGTTGTCCGTTCGTCCGACCACCCGGTGGGCCATCGGAGGAACCGTCTTTGATTGTGCGCGTTTCTCAGGTGCAGTGGATGCCCGATAATAGTCGCGTGGTGTTGGCACAGATCGGCTTTGGCGTCTTCTGCGATGGACGCCTAGCCCAAGGCGGTCGCTCCGATGTCCTGCTTGTGGCGCCACCCTCGATGACACCGATAACTGCTGCTGAGCACGCGATCCGACCATCCGCGAACCGCAACGGTCGCGTATTGGTTGATGGCTTCGATCTCTCTTCGGGTCGCAGTAATCGCGCCGATGGTATCTGGGAGATTGATACAACGGTTCAGCCGCCACGCGCGACCCATTTGATTGCTCACCACGCTGATCGTGAGCCGGTCTGGCATCCTGACGGGCGGCGCTTTGCGGTGGTACGGGTAACGACCAGCCCGTCGGCAGATAGTAGCGACCGCACGTTCGCGCTTATGCTGTACGACCGCCAGAATCTGGCTCTGCCGCGCATGCTGCTGTTTGCCGATCACGGCCGCTCTATCGGTAATCTGAGTTGGTCGCCTGATGGTACATACCTTGTCTATACGCTTGAACGATTCGATGGTCGATCTGACATCTGGTGGCTTGACGTGGCGAGTGGTGCGACTGGGCCAATCACGACCGATGGCAATGCACTAGCGGCTGCATGGCGGCCAGCGGCAATCAATCGGCTGTTCGTGCCACTGGTAGCAAGGTAAGCACGCTGTCAAGAGAGGTGTATCACGTCGGTGGATATTGTACGAGTGGAGTGAGGGATTTTACCTCTCCCGCTGCAACAACTCTTCGACCAGTCGCCAGCGCAGTAGCTTGCCGATGAAGCTACGCGGCAACGCCTCACGGAATTCGATCTTTTCCGGCATGACCGGCAGATTGAGCCGTTCGCGCAGGAAGGTAAAGACCTCGGCTTCGCTGACTCGCTCGCCGGGGCGGGTGACGACGAAGGCGCGGATTTCGGTGCGGCCGTCGGGCAGCGGTACACCAACGACAGCAGCATCGATGACCGTCGGGTGTTCGTAGAGCGCTTCTTCGAGGTCGCGTGGGTAGATATTGTAGTCACCGGCGATGATCATTTCTTTCTTGCGCTCGATGATCTGAAAATAGCCGTCAGGCAGCATACGAGCGACATCACCGGTGCGTAACCAGCCATCGGCGGTAATCGCTTCAGCCGTAGCTTGCGGATTGCGCCAGTAACCCGCCATGAGTTGGGGGCCGCGCACCAGTAATTCGCCAATCGCTCCCGGCGGCAAATCGGCCCCGCTCTGCATATCGACAATGCGCGCTTCGGTGTTAGGTAGCGGTAATCCGATCGTACCGGCTCGGCGCGTCCCACGCAACGGGTTAGCGTGCGTCACCGGCCCGGCTTCGGTCAACCCATAACCCTCGACAAGTCGGCTACGGGTCATGCGCTCGAACCCCTCTTGCACCTCAATCGGCAACGGGGCCGCGCCGCTCAAACAGCTCTTCAGCGAAGACAAACCATATTTGCGCACGTCGCGCACCTCGTTCAGCGCCGCATACATTGGCGGCACGCCGGGGAAGAAGGTCGGCCGTTCACGCCGGATGGAATGCAAGACATTGCGGGTCTCGAAGGTTGGCAGCAAGATCAGCGTTGCGCCGAGCGCGATACCGACATTCATGCAGGCGGTCATACCGTAGGCATGCGAGAAGGGGATTGCACAGAGCACGCGCTCGTTGCCTTCGTCGGCATCGGCGTACCATGCCCGCGTTTGGCAAGTGTTGGCGTAGAGACTGGCATGGCGGTGTAAGACGCCTTTGGCGGCGCCGGTGGTGCCGCTGGTGTACAGAATGACTGCTGGATCATCGGCGCGCAACGCAGGCAGATCGCCGTCCGCGCCGGCAGCCAAGAGATGCTGAAACCAGTGGGCTTGAGTGGCTTGTTCGGCGGGCACGCGGTGGCCTTCGCGCTCTTGGCGGAGCAGCGTAAAGAGGATGCGCTGGCCAGAAGGGAGATATTCTTTTACGTTGGTGTAGATTAGGTGGGGAAAGGGTAGCTCAGCGCGTACCTGATCAACCAGCCGGTAAAACATACTCAGCGCGATGACGGTGGTCGCTTCCGAGTCGCGGACTTCATAGGCAAAGCCTTCTGCGTCGAAGATCGGATTGGCCAGCACCACAATCCCGCCAGCCAGCAAGACGCCGTAGTATGCAATCACTGCTTGCGGGATGTTGGGGAGCAAGATCACGGCCCGCTCGCCGGGTTGAAAGCCGATCGCGAGCAGGCCACGGGCAAAACGGGTTGCCTCCTCCCACAACTGGACATAGCTCAGATTGCGGCCGTAAAACGCAATTGCCGCCGTCTCGGCACATCGCTCGGCAGCGTGGCGTAGGAGTTCGGGCAGTGGCGCCGGTGTGATAGCAAGTGTATGCGGCACTCCCGGATCGTAGTGACGCAGCCACGGACGAGCGGCAACGTGATCGGCGGTCATACAGATGATCCTTACGTCTGTTCCAACGTCGCTATGCCGAATTATCAGGGGCATCATCAGCGGTGTCAATATCTAGCGGTCGATCATTGCTGTTCACGCCAGATGCGTGGCCCTGCGAGGAAACGGTCGATCAGCCGATTAACAGCTTCAGGTCGCTCAAGGTGGGGGAGATGGCGGGTATAACGGACAATTTCGAGCCGGGCGTTGGGCATGAGTTGCTGGCTCTCGCGGGCTTGGGCCACCGGCGCGATAAAATCCCACTGGCCAGCGATGATCAACGTGGGCGTTTGCACTTGCGGCAGAACGGCTCGCCCATCCCAGCGAAAGAGGGTGCCGGCCAGCACCTTTTGGATAACGTTCACCGGCGCGTAGGTCTTTGGCATCAAGATTGGGCGCAATCGCTCGAGCATCGCGAGCGAAACTGGTAGTTTGACGATCCATTCGTGGAGCGGATTGAGATGCATCTCAGGGCCGGTAGCGATCAAGATTAAGCGGCTGACACGCTGGGGCTGACTGGCGGCAAAGGTCATCGCAATCGGCCCGCCGAACGAATGCGCCATCAGGATGAATGGCTCTGCGACGTTCAAGCGGGTGAGCAACTGGGTCAAATCCCAGAGAAACTCTTCTAGCGAGTAGGCTGAATTCACCACCTCAGAACGACCGTGACCGCGCAGGTCAGGTGCGATGATCCGGTAGCGCCCCGACAAATGAGCGATCTGCGGCGCCCACTGTTCGAGATTGCCGGCACAGCCGTGAATGCAGACAATGGTGCCTTGTCGCTCGCCTTCGAGCGGCCCGACATCGACGACGCTCAAGCGCACCGGTGCGGTGCCGGTAAGCTGAATCTCTTTGCGGTACGGTTCGAGGTTCATACCTCTCT
>NZ_CALLJH010000052.1:0-75653 GCF_938091255.1 uncultured Chloroflexus sp. | reverse complement strand
GGGCATAGCGACGCTATGCCCCTACCGACCCTATGACGACCGTATGCCGGTCCTGTTCCCCTTCTCGCCCCGTCGTTTGCCCGTACCGCATAGCTATGGTATACTCGCGACGGCTTCGCAAAACCGTAACAATCTCTATCGCCAAGCGGGTTGTTTGCGAAATTTTGCGAGGTGCGCTATACTGCTTGTGAAAGACGGAACAAAAAAGTGGTCGTTCGCGCTCCGGGCTGCAGCGCGCACAGGATATGGCGCTGAGCAATGCCCGACGTTGTCGAGCAGGAGGTAGGCGTTGTCAACGCGGACTCGAAACATTCTGATCATTGTAGGGGCGCTCATCATTTCGATTGCTAGCCGCTTTTTCCTGTACACAGGCCCGCCACACGTCGAAGTCGCCGCCGAAGTCATCTTTGACGGCATCCCCGGTTTTCCCATCACCAACTCGTTTGTCGTCAGCATCATTATTGACATCTTAGTGATTGCGCTGGCGTTTGCTGCCACTCGCAATCTGCAGATGGTGCCACGCGGGTTGCAGAATGTGATGGAATTTATCCTCGAAACGTTGTACAATCTCTTCCGCAACATCAACGCGAAGTATGTCGCAACCGCTTTCCCATTGGTAGCGACGATCTTTCTCTTCGTACTGTTTGGCAACTGGTTTGGCTTGTTACCGGGGGTTGGCTCGATCGGCGTCTGCCACGAGAAAAAAGAGAAGCATGGCGTAGTCACCGAGGAGCGGTTAGCAATCGCCGGGCCGGCTAGCGTACTGGCAGCCGAGAGCGAAGAGATGTATGACACCTGCGCTTGGCAGGGCAAGAAGTTGATCCCGCTCTTCCGCGCGCCGGCGGCTGATCTCAACTTCACTTTTGCCATTGCGATCATCTCGTTCGTTTTCATCGAGTACTGGGGCTTCCGCGCCCTCGGGCCGGGCTATTTGAAGAAGTTCTTCAACCTGAACGGTATTATGTCGTTCGTCGGTATCATCGAGTTTATCTCTGAGCTAGTGAAGCCCTTCGCGCTGGCCTTCCGTCTTTTCGGCAATATCTTCGCCGGCGAAGTGCTGCTGGTGGTAATGGCCTTCCTCGTGCCGTTATTGCTCCCACTTCCCTTTTATGGCTTCGAGGTGTTCGTTGGGTTTATCCAGGCGTTGATCTTCGCGCTGCTAACCTACGCCTTTCTCAACATTGCCGTAACCGGCCACGATGAGGAGCATGCGCATTGACGCGGGTTCGCGCGGAATACTCCGCGATTGTTCGATAATGCTGGGATCGTTGCAGAGTCTGCTTTAAGGAGGCATCTCAATCATGGAGGGTCTGAATCTCGTCGCAACCGCGCTCGCCGTTGGTCTGGGCGCTATTGGGCCGGGTGTTGGCATTGGCATCATCGTGTCGGGTGCGGTGCAGGCGATCGGTCGCAATCCTGAAATCGAGAACCGGGTCGTCACCTACATGTTTATCGGTATCGCCTTTACCGAAGCGCTTGCCATCTTCGGTCTGGTGATTGCATTCTTGATCGGTTTCGGCGTGTTGCAGTAAAGTATTGCGCGTTTACGGGAGGTTTGCAGGGTGGAAGCACTAGGTATTAATCCGACCCTATTGATCGCGCAACTGATCAACTTTCTGTTGCTGATCTTCATTCTGCGCGCGCTGCTGTACCGGCCGGTAATGAACCTGCTGAATGAGCGCACCAAGCGGATCGAAGAGAGCGTCCGCGACGCTGAGAAGGTGCGCGAGCAGTTGGCGAACGCCAAGCGCGATTATGAGGCGGAAATCGCCAAGGCGCGGCAAGAGGCGGCCAAGATCGTGGCGCAGGCGCAAGAGCGGGCCAAGCAGCAGGAGGCTGAGATCATTGCCCAAGCGCGCCGCGAAGCCGAGCGCATAAAGGAAGAGGCCCGCGCGCAGGCTGAACAAGAGCGGGCGCGGATGATGAGCGAAGCCAAGACTCAGATCGCCGATCTGGTCACATTGACGGCGAGCCTCGTGCTCGGTGCCGAATTGCAGGCCCGCGGCCACGATGCGTTGATTGCCGAGTCATTGAAGGCGCTTGATCGCCGCAACTAACGTCGCAGACCGGCGCTACTAGTCTGCCAGAGGAAACAGAACGTATGGCAACGACCATTGATGCACGGGAGCTGGCCAGCCCGCTGGTAGAAGCGCTGCTTACCACTGCCGCTGAGCAGATTCGGGCCGCGGCGCCACGGATCGCCGGCCGTGCGCCGAGCGATGCTGCAGCAGCCCTACCAGACGATCTGCTGCCCCAAGTGCGTAATTTCTTGCTCGCAATGGCCAAAGAGGGGCTGACCGGCGAGTTGGGCGCCGTGGCAACCGCCTTGCAGAGCTATCTCGAGAGCGGCAGCCGTGTAATCGACGCGAGTGTGACCAGCGCGATCGAGCTGAGCAGTGAGCAGAAAGAGCACATTGCGAGCGAATTGCGCCAGCGCTACGGTGACGTCCACGTGACGTATTATGTTGATCCAACGCTGATTGGTGGGTTGATTATTCGGGTTGGCGATCAGGTGCTTGATAATAGCCTGCGCGCCCGCCTCAGCGCCATTCAGCGTGTATTGCAGGCAAGTTAGAGTAGCACTCAGCTCGCTGGCCCGGTGTCGCCGACCGCCAGCGCGACGGAGTAGAGCATGACGACGATTACTGAAGAATTGATCGCCCGGCTGAAGCAGGGGATCACCAGCGGCGTCGACCTTCAGCCGCGTCAGGTCAATGTCGGAACGGTGATTGCCGTCGGTGACGGCGTCGCGCGGCTGTCCGGCCTTGATCAGGTCGTCGCCTCTGAGATTGTCGAGTTCCCGCCCAAGGCCGGCCGGAATGAATCGATTTATGGCATTGCCCTTAACCTCGAACAAGATAGCGTCGCGGCGATTATTCTCGGCGATGACGAGACGATCGAGGAAGGGGATATGGTGACCTCGACCGGGCGCGTGATTTCAGTCCCGGTCGGGCAGGGTCTGTTGGGCCGTGTGGTTAACCCGCTCGGCCAGCCGATCGATGGCAAAGGGCCGATCCCGTATGACAAGACGCGCCCGATTGAGCGCATCGCCCCCGGTGTGATCACCCGCAAATCAGTTGATACGCCGGTGCAAACCGGGATTATCGCGATTGACGCACTGATTCCGATTGGGCGTGGCCAGCGCGAGTTGATCATCGGCGACCGCCAGACCGGTAAGACGGCTGTCGCAATTGATACCATCCTCAACCAGAAGGGCCAAGGGATGGTGTGTATCTACGTTGCGATCGGTCAGCGCCGCGCACAGGTAGCGCAGGTGGTCGGCACCCTCGAGAAGTTCGGCGCGATGGAGTATACGATTGTGGTGTCGGCGACCGCCTCGGAAAGCGCCGCCCTCCAGTACATTGCGCCCTATGCCGGCTGTGCGATGGGTGAAGAGATTATGGAGAATGGCGTGATGCTCAATGGGCAATTGGTGCGCGACGCCCTAATCGTCTATGACGACTTGAGCAAGCACGCCGTTGCTTACCGGCAGGTGTCGCTCTTGCTGCGCCGCCCGCCGGGCCGCGAAGCGTACCCCGGCGACGTGTTCTACCTGCACTCGCGCTTGCTCGAGCGCGCTGCCCGCCTCAGCGAGGAATACGGCGGCGGTTCGCTGACCGCGCTGCCGGTAATCGAGACGCAGGCGAACGACGTATCGGCTTACATCCCGACCAACGTCATTTCAATTACTGACGGCCAGATCTACCTTGAGTCCGACTTGTTCAACGCCGGCCAGCGCCCGGCGCTCAACGTCGGTATTTCGGTGTCGCGCGTGGGTGGCGCGGCGCAGACGCGGGCTATGCGCGCGGTGGCCGGTAAGCTGAAAGGCGAGTTGGCCCAGTTCCGTGATCTAGCCGCCTTTGCCCAGTTTGCCAGCGACCTCGATGCGACCACTAAGGCGCAGATCGAGCGTGGTCAGCGCCTGCAAGAGCTGTTAAAGCAGCCGCAGTATCAACCGTTGGCAGTCGAGGATCAGGTCGCTGTGCTCTATGCGGCCACCAACAACTACCTCGACGATGTGCCGGTGCCGATGATCACCAAGTGGCGCGACGATTTTCTGGCCTTCCTGCGCACCGCTCATCCAGAGGTGCGGAAGCTGATCTACGACAATCGCCTTGATCGCAAGTTCCCCACGCCGGAAGTGAAAGAGGCGCTGGAGTCGGCGATTAAGGAGTTTAAGGCAACCAGCAATTATAGCTAGCAGGCTCCACCGGCGGGCGGGCGCAGGCCCGCTCGCCGGTCGCATGACTGCAAAGGGTTCGATATGCCGAGTAGTCGCGAGATTAAGCGCCGCATCCGATCCGTGAAGAACGTCGCCCAAATCACGCGGGCGATGGAGATGGTATCGGCCTCGAAGATGCGGCGCGCCCAACGGAATGTGTTAGCTACCCGCCCGTATGCTGACCGCATGCGGGAGGTGATGGCCAATTTGACGGCGCGGGTGGTAGGAGCAGCGCGCCGCGGCACTCTGCTCGAAAAGCGCGAAACGGTCAAGAGTGTGGCGTTGTTGGTGGTGACACCCGATCGCGGTCTCTGCGGCAGCCTTGTCGCCAATGTCTTGCGCCGCGCTGGGCGCTTTATCACTGAGCAGCGCGCCATGGGCCGCACGGTCGATATTTACACCTTTGGCCGCAAAGGGCGCGATTTCTTCCTGCGCACCGGCTTTGCGCCCGCTGGCGAAGCCACACGTCTCGGCGATGCGCCAAAGCTTGAGGCGATCCTCGGCGTGGCGATCAGCGCAATTAGCGGATTCCAAGCAGGCAAGTACGACGAACTCTACATCATTTACAGTGAGTTCATTAATACGCTGGTGCAGCGACCGGCGATTAAGCAGTTGTTGCCGGTAGAAAGCCCCGATATCTCAACGACCACCAACGTTGATTATACCTACGAGCCGGGTGAAGAAGAGGTATTGAATAGCATTCTGCCGCGGTATGTCGAGACCCAGATCTATCAGGCAGTGCTTGAGAGCATCGCCAGCGAGCATAGCGCGCGGATGGTGGCAATGCGCAACGCTACCAATAACGCGAAGGATCTGGTGCGCGACCTGACGCTTTCATTCAACAAGGCGCGGCAAGCCGCTATTACGAAAGAGGTCAGCGAGATCGCTTCGGGCGCCGCTGCCCTCGCCAGTTAATGCTGAGAGGAGGAGCCGATGCCGGCAAAGGGGGTTATTCAAGAGATTATCGGCGTCGTCATCCGGGCCAAGTTCCCGGAAAATCAGGTGCCGGAAATCTATAACGCAATTGAGATTCCGCTGGAAAACGGCGGCCGCCTCGTCTGCGAGGTGCAACAGCAGCTCGGCAATGGCGTGGTGAAGGCGGTCGCGATGGGTTCGACCGATGGCCTGCGACGCGGGCTCGAGATTATCGATACCGGTCGCCCGATTGCGGTGCCGGTTGGCCCGGCAACGTTGGGCCGTGTGTTTAACGTGCTGGGCGACCCGATCGATGGTCAGGCGCCGATTGGTCCAGAGGTGGAGCGTCGCCCGATCCACCGCGATCCGCCTAGCTTTGAAGAGCAGAATACTCAAGCGCAAATCTTCGAGACAGGGATTAAGGTAATTGACTTGATCGCACCGTTTACCCGCGGTGGCAAGACGGCCATCTTCGGCGGCGCCGGCGTGGGCAAGACGGTGGTGATCCAAGAGCTGATTGCGAATATCGCCAAAGAGCAGTCGGGCTTCTCAGTCTTCGCCGGTGTGGGTGAGCGCTCGCGTGAAGGAAATGACCTCATTCACGAAATGCGCGAGGCCCGTATTGACGAGAACACCACCGTGTTTGACAAGACGGTGATGGTCTTCGGCCAGATGAACGAGCCACCGGGAGCGCGTCTGCGCGTCGGCTTGACTGCGCTGACGATGGCTGAATACTTCCGCGATGAGGGGCGTGACATTCTGCTCTTTATCGACAATATCTTCCGCTTCGTGCAGGCCGGTTCCGAGGTGTCATCGCTGCTCGGGCGTATGCCATCACAGGTGGGATACCAGCCGACGCTCGGCACCGAGATGGGCGAACTGCAAGAGCGGATCACCTCTACCAAGCGCGGTTCGATTACTTCGATGCAAGCGGTGTACGTGCCGGCAGACGACTACACTGACCCGGCGCCGGCAACCGTGTTTAGCCACCTCGACGCGACGATCTCGCTCGAACGCAGCATCGCCGAGCGCGCGATCTTCCCGGCGGTCGATCCGCTAGCATCAACCTCGCGCATTCTCGATCCGAACATCGTCGGCGAGGAGCATTACCGGGTGGCGCAAGAGGTGAAGCGCGTGTTGCAGCGCTATAAAGACCTTAAAGACATCATTGCCATTCTCGGCATGGAAGAGCTGAGCGACGAGGACAAGCTGACCGTGCAGCGCGCACGCAAGATTGAGCTGTTCTTCTCGCAGCCATTCACGGTGGCACAACAGTTCACTGGCCGACCCGGCAAGTATGTGCCGGTGAAGAAGACGGTTGAGAGCTTTGCCCGTCTGCTCAACGGCGAAGGCGATCACATTCCTGAGTCGTTCTTCTACATGCAGGGCGATTTCGACGACGTGCTGGCCGCATATCAGGCCAGCCAGAAGTAGGCATAGACCGGCGGTAACGGCCATTCGTCACCGCCGGCTTCGATGAACGGCAGGGGAAGGAGCAGTCTATGCCCATCCATCTAGAGATTGTCACTGCCGAACGCGTGATCTTGTCGGATGACGTTGACATGATTAGCGCACCGACCAAAGACGGCCGGGTTGGTATTCTGCCCCGCCACGCGCCGCTGATGACGATCCTCGAACCGGGTGAGCTTGATATTATCAAGAATGGCGAGCGCACGCCGTTTGCCGTGTCAGGCGGGTTTATGGAGGTGTTGCCGCACCGGGTGACCATTCTCGCCGATACGGTCGAACGGGCCGATGAGATCGACGAAGCGCGGGCCGAGCAGGCGCGAGCCGAAGCTGAAGCGCGCCGGCGCGAAGCGCAGAGTGAGCGCGATATGGCGCTGGCCGAAGCTAAACTGCGCAAAGAGATGGTGCGCCTGCGCGTGGCCCAACTCAATAAACTTAAACGACGCCAATCGTAATCACTTAACGGTGCATGGCGCGGAACGCAAAGACGGTAACTGGGCAGGGACACAGCAGGGCTGTGTCCCTATTGTCAATTGCCAGTATCCCTCATCATTTGTTATAATACGCCGCGATTATGCTGAAGCGGCTTTTTTGCCAATAGGATCCGACAATGCTGCGCTCAGCAGAGCTGAATGCGGGTGCAGAGCTCCCGCGCAATGGCATGCTAAACTCTGATGCATCACGACTATCTTGAAATAGCAGCACACGCTGCCGTTTCCAACATTCATCAATAGGAACATCTATGGCCCGCAAAATCGGGATTGATCTTGGCACTGCCAATGTGTTAGTGTACGTCAAAGGCAAAGGCATCGTCCTTTCCGAACCGTCAGCGGTGGCGTTGAGCACCCGCGACGGGCGCGTGCGCGCCGTCGGCGCCGAAGCGATGGCAATGTTAGGCCGCGAACCAGAGAGTATCGAGGTCGTGCGCCCGATGCGCAACGGCGTGATCGCCGATTATGTGGTGACGGAAGAGATGCTCCGCCACTTTATTGGGCGCGCGGCTGGACGATTTCGCTTCTCGCGGCCTGAAGTGATGATCTGTATTCCCGCTGGCGTCACCAGCGTCGAGATGAGGGCCGTGCGCTACGCGGCCCTTGAGGCGGGGGCTGGCAAGGCCTACCTAATCCGCGAGCCGCTAGCTGCCGCGATTGGAGCCAACATCCCGATTGCACAACCATCGGGCAATCTCATCATCGATATCGGCGGCGGCACGACTGAAGTGGCCGTAATCTCTCTCAACGACATTGTGGTGAGCACCTCGGTGCGGGTCGGCGGCAACCGGTTCGATGAGGCAATTGCCTCGTACATCAAGCGGAAATACAACGTGCTCATCGGCGAACGTACCGCCGAAGCGGTGAAGATCGAGATTGGCTCAGCATTGCCGCTCGATAAGCCACTGGTAACACAGGTGCGCGGGCGCGATCAAGTCACCGGTTTGCCGCGCACGATCCAAGTTGACAGCAACGAGATTACCGAGGCGATCCAAGAGCCGCTGGAGGCGATTGTCAATGCGGTGCGTGCGGTGCTGGTTGAAACACCGCCAGAACTCAGCTCAGACATTATCGATAAGGGGATGGTGATGACCGGCGGCGGTTCAATGTTGCGCCGGATCAATGATCTGTTGACTGAGGTGACTGGGGTGCCCTGCTATGTGGCCGATCAGCCGGCATCGTGCGTGGCAATCGGCACCGGTTTGGCGTTGGAAAACCTTGATGTGCTGTACGACAGTCTGAGCGGGTTAGATCTGACGTGATGATCCATGGCGTGCGGCTTCTGGAGCCGCACGCCGTACAGCGACTACGGGTGTAATAGTTCTTGCACAATGTCGATAGAACGGTTATGCCCGTACAATATGTTATGGCGCATTTGGGCTAATTCAATCAAATGTCCCTGCTCGTGCGCAATGACCCAATTCCCCTGATGCAAGAGCGGTACCGGCCCGTAAATCTCGTGATGGCCGATCCGCTGCCATGCTGCTTGAGTTAGGCCGCGCAGCAACCCTAACGTCTGCTGGCGGCTCGTGGTATATTGCTCGAGCAACTCGTCAATTGGTACGGTACGATATTTCACCGCGTTTCGCAGCGTCGGCGGATGTGCTATCGACAACTTAGGTTGGTTTGTCTCTAAGATCATCCATGCGCGCTCGCGGAAGACAATATCCATGTCGGTGAGATGACCGATCAAATCCTTGAAAGCCGGGAACCCGTTGACCGGCGTGGCCAATTGTTCTTCACTGAGACCGGACACCAGCGCTGGCACGGTTTTCAAACCTTGCTCAAGCCGGCGCACGATAGCGTGCGGCCCCAGCGTGCCCATGCCATCAACAATCCGAAATTCGAGAAAGCCCTCGCGCACGGTGCCGCATTCAGGGCAGAATGCCGGCGGATCGCCTTCCATCAGCCGGCCGCACGTGCTACATACAAAGAGGTCACCCAGCTCGGTATAGGTGAGATCACGGCCAGCGGCCAACGCAAGGGCGGCCCGTTCGAGGTATTCACGCTGAAAGGCGCTGGTGCCAGTCACTGGGCCGGTCGCTATCGCTTCCGGTTCAAGGCCGGCCAGCGCATGATTGATATTGGTCAGCGTCTGCGCCACTTCACCCAATCGACGCATCGCCTGTTCGGCGCGCACCCGTTTGACCGCCGCCGATGCTTCGAGCAGACGGGCAATGTTGAAGAAGCGCTCACGCCGCGCCTGTTTGGCCCACACCGCATAGGCCGTCTGGCCAACGCTCATACTCACCAACAGGCGGCGATCATCTGCGTCGTTGGTTGTCATACGTTCTGCTCCGCATGAAAAAATTAGCCTCCTCCAACCTGTTTGCAGTATGTCTATGCATACTACTGACCAGCAACAGGCGCCCGTCAAGCGGTAGAAGCTTGCTTTGCCATCTTACATTCAAGCCACAATGGCCTAAACTATGCATGATGGGATGAGCGATGCTGAACCAATTCAACCAGCACCCCCTGCCCGCCAGCCTTGGGATGGACAAAAGCCACGAGCGTATCGTGAATACCGAGACGCGGCTCGCGGTCGATCAATGGAATGCCCCGCGCTTGAAGTGTGGCCAACGCGGCATTGATATCATCGACGCGATAAGCAATATGGTGCATCCCCGGCCCCTTCTCGCGCAAGAAGCGGGCAAAACTGGCTTGATCACTGGTCGGCGCAATCAACTCGATCAACACATCGCCAAACCGGGCCACCCCAATCGCAGCGTGGCGCTCGGGCAGCTCGATCCGCTCCCATTCCGTTATATCGAAGGCAGTGCGGTAAAAATCGATCGCTGCATCGAGATCAGCTACTACGAGGCCAATGTGATCGACCGCAGTAAACATGGCATACTCCTTCACTTCCACCGGTACACCGATGGATAT
This sequence comes from uncultured Chloroflexus sp., assembly GCF_938091255.1. NCBI lineage: Bacteria > Bacillati > Chloroflexota > Chloroflexia > Chloroflexales > Chloroflexaceae > Chloroflexus > uncultured Chloroflexus sp. Next base: position 65,672 of record NZ_CALLJH010000052.1, on the reverse strand, counting down.
AGCATATCATAGCACAAGCGTAGCACAAGATCATTGACAGCCACTCGGGGTTGATTACAATGAACAATAATGACACACGAAACAGATGATCCGACAACGAGTATGCTGTTCGTGGTCGCGGCAGCCTCCCGCATCTTGCAGGAAGAGCAGCCGCTGGTGCAGCGTATTCACCGTCTCTTTGGCTTGTTGCGCTTCGCCACCCGTTACCGTGACGGCCGGTTGACGTGTTGGCTGCAATCGGCCCGGCCGGGGGCAACCCGCCAGCAAATCTACTCGCCAGAGTCATGGGCCTACCCTTGGGACGACAGCCTGACGCGGGCCGTGGCGCTCGGCGGCAAGACTGTTACCAAAACGATTGCACTAGGCAACGGCCGCCAAACTGAGAGTTTGCCGGTTATTTCGGCAGGGTATCTAGGGGCGCCAATTTTTTGGGGTGGGCGACTCTGGGGCATTCTTGAACTACGCAGCGACGATCAGCGCCGGCTAGACGGCCGGATTAGCGAAGTGATCGAGTCGCTCAAGCCGCAACTAGCAGCAGCCATTGCGCAAGAAGGAGCACGGTTGCCACGTCTGCCCACGCCGCGCTTTGCCGGCGAGACGCCGCTTGGCCTTACGCTTGCTCCTTCGCTGCGCCAGAAGATCATCGCCCTCAATGAACAGCTTGACCGCACGCTCGACTTGCACGAGTTGTTAGGAATCATCTTACGGCGGGCATTAGAAGGCAGCGGCGCGGAAGCCGGCGCAATCACGCTGGTCGATTCCGATCGGCACGAACTCGTGCTTCATCTCTACGAAGGGTATGAAGCCGAACGCACTGGCGCAGCATTGGCGGTTATGCCGCGCCAGCGCTGGAGCTGGGATATTGGGTTGGCCGGACAGGCCGTCAAGACGCAGCGCCCGCTCTTGGTACGCGACGCCGGGCGCGAGCCGGGTTTGCCGCACAGCATGCCGTTGCGAGCCGAGCTGGCAGCGCCTATCATTGCGGATGATCAGGTGCTGGCGGTCTTGATCCTGCACAGCCAGCGAGCCAATACCTTCAACGAAGAGGTGCTCGCGTTTATTGATGCGCTCCGCGAGCGAGCGGGGAGACCGCTGGCCCGCGCCGCGGCGTACCAAGTCGCGTATGAAACGTCATACCATCTTGGTCAAGTGTTTAGCAGCTTGCCCATCGGATTAGCGCTGATTGACCTGAAAGGTCGCGTCATTCGCGCCAACCCAGCGTGGTATCAGGTCTGGCGCTTGCCGGAACAATCGCAACAACCTTTCTTTTACGTTGGGATTGATTTGGTTGATCATTTGCTGGCCCGGCTGGAAGATCCGTTGCGCTTGAGCGAGTTCTGCAATCTTGGCCAGCGCGCCCCCGATCAAGTCTTTGAAACGAGTCTGCAACTCCGCCAGCCCTACCAAGCATTACACGTGCTTTCGGTGCCGACCCGCGACAGCCAGCAGCAATTGACGGGCCGGTTGTGGGTGGTGAGTGATCGCACGCGCGAACACGAGTCAGACCGGCTGAAGAATGAGTTTATCGGTATTGTGTCGCATGAGTTGCGCACGCCGTTGACATCGATCCTTGGCTACACCGAAATTTTGTTGAACCGACAAGATCTTGATGAAACCAGCCAGCGCGAGTTTTTGACCACCGTCTCGAACGAAGCCGAGCGGCTGCACAAGTTAGTGAAGGATCTGCTCGATGTTTCACGGCTTGAAGCCGGGGTGGTGAAGCTGAACCGGTGGGCGGTTCGGCTAGGCAACATTATCGAGGAGTTGACTCTTCAGCTTCACACCCAACTCGTGCAGCACAAGCTCCTGATTGATATGCGCTCCCCATTGCCGCCGGTATCCGCCGACCGCGACAAGGTGAAGCAAATTATCTTCAACTTGCTGAGCAATGCCATCAAGTATAGTCCGGAAGGCACCGAAATTCAATTGACGGTGCGTTGCGCAGAAATGAGTGATTTGCCGGCTAACCATCCACCCGGCCAGTGGATGTTGATTGTCGTGAGTGATCAGGGCATTGGGATTGCCCCTGAAAACCAAGCCAAGCTATTCGAGCGGTTTCAGCGGGTCGATAACAGCAATACGCGCCAGAAGAGCGGTGTTGGGCTAGGATTGTACATTACGCGCTTGCTGGTTGAGTTGCATGGAGGCCGGATTTGGGTGCAGAGTGCGGTAGGAAAGGGGAGTAGCTTCTCGTTTACCCTGCCAATTTGGTCGGCGCCACGCGGCGAGCTTGCCGGCGATGAGGGGGGAGATAGGGAGTAGCGAGGAGAAAGCGCAGGCTGTTGGCCCCCAACCCCCGGCCCTCGCTCCTACCTTGCCGCGGGAGCGGGGGTTACCGCAGAGGGCGCTACAAACGCAGAGGGTGAAGAGGCTGGGGGTAAGGGCGAACCGGTGCGTAGAGGATCGCGTGCCCTCACCCCCGGCCCCCAATCTCACCGAACGGCAGAAGGGGGAGCTGCATTCTATTCGGTTAACGGTGGTGTGGGTGGGGAACGCGGCAGCGCCCCACTCCCGATGGGACGCCCCTACCCCCGCTAAGGGAGGGGAGATAGGAAGGGTACGCTGCCTTTCGCTCTTCGGGGGGAAGGTTGAGGTGGGGAACAATATTCACCCACCCTCACAGCCGGCATTACCCCTGCGCCCCGACATAGCCTTGCAACCACTCAACCAGCAACCGCACACCAATGCCGGTAGCGCCACGCGATTGATATGCGCGCGCCGGCTTTTCCACCCATGCCGTGCCGGCAATATCGAGATGCGCCCACGGATAATCGCCGACAAAGGCGGCGAGGAAAGCGGCGGCGGTAATTGCCCCACCATAGCGGCCACCAGTATTCTTCAGATCGGCAATCTCGCTCTTCATCGCGTCGCGGTACTCATCCCACAACGGCAACTGCCAGACCCGCTCGGCAGTGGTTTCGCCGGCAGCGATAAGACGGTTGGCTAGCTCTTGGTTGTTCCCCATCAAACCAACCGCGTGCGGGCCAAGCGCAACCATGATGGCACCGGTCAGGGTGGCTAGATCAACAATCGCGGCAGGTTGGTAGCGCTGCGCGTAATAGAGACCATCGGCGAGCACGATCCGGCCCTCGGCGTCGGTATTGAGCACCTCGACCGTCTTACCGCTCAGCGTGCGGATAATATCGCCGGGCCGATATGCGGTGCCGCTCGGCATATTTTCGGCGGCGCAGACAATACCGACGACGTGGAGCGGCACCTGCAACTCAGCCACAGCTTGCATCGCGCCAAACACCGCTGCGGCGCCGCTCATATCCATCTTCATATCGTCCATCTTCTCGGCAGGTTTGATGCTGATCCCGCCGGTGTCGAAGGTAATCCCTTTCCCGACCAGACAGATGGTGGGGCCATTGCCGGCAACACCGTGCTCCATAACGATAAAGCGCGGCTCATTGGCCGAACCTTGGCCGACAGCGAGAATACCGCCAAAACCCTGTTCGACAAGTTGCGGCTTATCGAGCACCGTCACCTTAAGGCCAAGGCGTTCACCCAACTCAAGCGCGGTCTGGCCGAGGAAGGCCGGCGTAACCTCATTGCCGGGGCCATTGGCGAGATCGCGGGCAAACGCGGTGGCACGGGCAATGATTTGACCTCGCCGAACGCCGGCAACGGCAGCTTCGGCATCAGCGCCAGCCTGCAAAATAGGAGTCAATGACGGCGGCTCTTCGCGATCGCTCTTGTAGCGGAGATAGCGGTACGAGCCGAGCACACTGCCTTCGGCAAACGCTTGGCCGAACACAGCCGGCGCTAACGGCAGATTGCCATTATAACCAAGGTGGTAGGTCGTAACCTTCAGCTCTTGCGCCCGCTGCGCTGCCAGCGCCGCTGCTTGGCGAACGGTATCGGCGGTTATCGCCGAACGCTTGCCCATACCGAGGAGCAGCAGGCGGCGGGCCGGCAGCGTGCCGCGCGGATAGAGCAGCGTTTGCTGCTTCCAGCGTCCGGTTGCATCACCCGCCTCGCATAGTTCGGCGACCGGCGCGGGGATCGACTCGTCTTCAGCGTACAGCAAAACGGCAAGATCGGCTGCGGCTTCGAATAGGCTGCCGCTCTGAACTTCACATTGCATAGTGCCCTCGAAAAAGATGACAAGTCATTCATTTCAGAATGGTATTGTACGGTGGAGCGGGCCGAGCGTCAAATGACGGCAGAAACCGAGAAGAGGGCCGTGATACGCCACCCAAAGCCTATGGTAGAATAGGCAAACACATACAGGCAGTGCAGAGGGGCAACTATGACACCCATCATTCAACTCGGTCTCGGCGGCGTAGGGCGCGCGCTAGCACGCCAGATCCTCGCTGTAGCGCCTGCCATTCGCCGTCGGTACGGGATTGATCTTCGTTATGTGGCTGTGGTAGACAGTCGCGGCGCAATAGCCGGCGATCCGGCCTTAAGTGAAGAGCAGGTGCGCCAAATTCTCGCCGTGAAAGAGGCCGGCAACGGGATTGATAGCCTTGCCGGCGCCATCGTTGACCGGCACTGGATCGAGCTACTCCCCGCCGCGATGGCGGTTGTCGTAGATGTGACGGCAGCTAGTGGCCATGCTGCACCATTGGCGGCAGCCATCTCGGCTGGGCATCGGGTGGTGTTGGCGAACAAACGGCCACTGTGCGAAGGATATGATCTCTTTGCCGCCTTGACCGAGCGAGGCGCAACCCGCTACGAAGCAACTGTTGGCGCCGGGTTGCCGGTGATAAGCACGTTGCAAAGCCTGCTCGATAGCGGCGATGAAGTGGTCTGCATTGAGGCGGCACTAAGCGGTACGCTCGGCTTTCTAATGAGCGAGCTGGAAGCGGGAAGCAGCTTTGCCGACGCGGTGCGCACGGCGTACCGCTTGGGCTATACCGAGCCGGATCCGCGCGATGACCTGAGCGGCGCTGATGTAGCGCGCAAAGCGTTGATTCTGGCCCGCACCTGTGGGAACCATCTGCCGGCTGAGGCGGTGATCGCTGAACCGCTCTTCCCGCCCCATCTGGCTAACGTGAGTGTCGCCGAGTTCCTCCAGCGCCTCAGCGAGGCGGAAGAGGAGATGATGAGTCGATTGGCTGCAGCGCGCGCCAACGGCAACGTCTTGCGGTACATCACGCGGATTACGCCAGAGAGCGTCGAAGTCGGGTTGCGCGAAATCGCCGCCAACCATCCGTTGGCCAGCTTGAGCGGCCCAGATAATCTGATCAGCTTTACCACCCGCCGCTATCACGACCGGCCACTGGTCGTGCGCGGGCCGGGGGCCGGCGTCGAAGTCACGGCAGCCGGCGTGTTGAGTGACATTATTGCTACTGCGCGAGAATTATGAATTCGCTTGCCGAAACTGCCACTAGCCCACAACCGATTGCCCGCGATCTGCCGTTGATCGACCTGCATCGCCATCTCGATGGCAATGTCCGGCTGACGACGATCCTTGATCTAGCCGGCGCCTATAGCATTCACCTGCCGGCAGATACAGTCGAAGGGTTGCGTCCGTCTGCGCACATCCAAGGCGTCGCCGCTTCGGTGATGGACTTTATCGCCCGCTTTGAGTTGCTCAAGCTGATCTGCGTTGACGAAGATACCGTTGCTCGGATTAGGGTGCCCGACCAGTAATGTGCAAACCCCAACCGTCAGCGGGTACGATACACACCCGTTACCGCAACTGTTGCGCGCCGGTCTGCACATCACCCTTAACAGCGATGAGCCCGGCATCAGCGCAATCGATGTGCCGCACGAATATCGAGTAGCTCGTGACCGGCTCGGCCTGAGCACCGCCGAATTACACACCGTGCAAGCCAACGCACTTGCGGCAGCTTTCATTGACGATGAGCACCGGGCAGCATTGCCGGCCAACGCGCAGCACCGCGGATGAACACGCACTACCGGCTTATGGTTCAGGTTCACGCACCAAGCTGTCATTGCAAGGGAGCGGCGGCACCCAGCGCGTCTAGGTATCGCCCGACCGACGCAATCTCCCGTTTTAGCGGAATGAATGCCTGAGCGGTGTAGTTCTGCTCGCACGGAGGATCGCTGCGCCGCGCGCGGACAGAGCAGCGATCTGCCCCTCTGGGCAGCGCACAATGACAGGCAGGGGGTGGCGCGTATCATCAAGCATGCTCTCACGGCAGAGTTGGCCTAACCCTACTTGAGTTTTATGACGCGGCGTGTTACACTGTGACGCACAGCGGCATCTTTTTTCACTCCCGCCAGACAGGAGTCTTGCAATGAGGCACGAACACTCCCCGGAAGGGTTACCCCACTATGACCAGTACATCGACGGCGACTGGCAGCCGGCGAGCAACGGTCAGACTTTCACCGTCTTTGATCCGGCAAACGGCCAGCCGCTGGCCATCTGCGCCAGCGCGACTCATGCCGATGTGGATCGAGCGATTGCCGCCGCTCGCGCCGCGTTTGATCAGGGTCCGTGGCCACATACCAGCCCGGCGCGCCGGGCCGACATTTTACATGCGATTGCCGATGCACTCGAAGCGCGCAATTTTGAGCTAGCCGAGATCGAATCACGCGATGCCGGCGTACCGCTGCGCAAAACGACTTACAACGACATTACCCTCGGCCTTGAAATCTTGCGCGGTTGCGCCGAGATGGCGCGCAAGCACCCGTATGAACCACTGCCATGGACTGATTTACCCACGGTGTCGTGGAATTTTGTCTGGCGCGAACCGATCGGCGTCTGCGCCCAGATCATTCCGTGGAACTATGCCTTCTGCATGGCGGCGTGGAAGCTCGGCCCGGCGCTGGCCACCGGCAATACCGTCGTCTTTAAGCCCTCGTCGCTAGCCCCGCTCAGTACCATCGCCATCTTCCAGACCATTCACGAACTGAACCTACTGCCGAAAGGGGTCGTCAATCTCGTACTCGGCCCCGGCAGCGAAGTTGGCGAGTACTTGGCCGCCCATCCAGCGGTTGACAAAGTCGCCTTCACTGGTAGCACCGAAGTCGGGCGCAAGATTATGGCGCTGGCAGCGCCGCAGATCAAACGGGTGACGCTCGAATTGGGCGGCAAGAACGCGATGATTGTGCTGCCCGACGCTGACCTCGATCTAGTAGTTGATGGCGTGTTGTGGGGTGCGTTTTACCATTCTGGCCAATTGTGCGAAGCCGGTTCACGCCTGCTTTTGCCGCGCAGCCTGCACGACACGGTGGTCGAACGGTTGGTTGAGCGGGTGCGGGGGATGAAGATTGGTGATCCGATGGATTTGGAGACCGACATTGGCCCGCTGATCAGCGAACGGCAACGTGAGAAGGTTGAGCGCTACATCGCGATTGGCCGCGAAGAGGGGGCGACGGTCGCGATCGGCGGTGGTAGACCGTTGGGTGAAGTGTTTGTCAACGGTTATTATGTCGAACCGACCATCTTCACCGGCGTGCAGCCTGAGATGCGTATTGCCCGCGAAGAGATTTTTGGGCCGGTGCTAGCCGTGCTCGCCTACGACGAGATCGGCGAGGCGATCCGGATCGCGAATGACAGTATCTACGGCCTTGCCGCCTCGGTATGGTCACGTGATCTGCAACAGGCGCTAGCCGTCGCCCAACGCATCCGCGCCGGCACCGTCTGGATCAACGAGCACCACGTGCTCAACCCGCGTGCGCCGTTCGGCGGTTATCGCCAGAGCGGGTTTGGTCGCGAAATGGGCCAATACGGTCTCGATGAGTATACTGAAGTGAAGCATATTCACGTCGATCTGATGCAACGGCGGCAAGGCCGGCTATGGTGGGATACGTTGTTGCCCGAATGACCGCGACGGTCACGCTCAATTGAGGTGATCATATCACCATGACAACGGGTATCACCCTCAACTTGCAACGCCATTATCTCACCATCGCCGAGCACATGCGCACGATTATCTCATTCGATGGCGAGGGCCGCCCGATCGTGGCGTTTCGCCACGGCACCAACTACGTGCGCGGTCTCAGCGGCGAGGTCTTGCGCAAGCGGGTGCTCGCCCCCGGCCAAAAAGAACGGCGCAAGCTCGACGACGCCGAGCGACGCACGATCTTGGCTGAACTGCTGGCTGAGACCGAACGGATGATCGAGCAGATCGAAACCACAGCGCCGCTGGAGGCGCGCAACTGGCTTGAACGGATCCGGCGCTGGGATGTTGAGCGGCTCGAAGCTGAGCGCGAGCGGTTTCGCTCCGTCTACAAGCCAATCAGTATCTTGCCGCCGGATCAGTATCGCGCACTGGTGTTGCAAGCGACTGAGGGTTGTAGCTGGAACCGCTGCCATTTTTGCACGTTTTACCGCGATCGCGCCTTTCGCATTCATGCACCGGCCTCGTTTCGCGACCATATTCAGCGGGTGAAAGAGTTTGTCGGGGCCGGTTTGGGGTTACGGATGGCGATCTTTCTCGGTGATGCCAATGCGTTGATTATCCCGCAGCCGCGCCTGCGCGAGCTGTTGCAGGTCGTGCATGAGGAATTTACCATCGGCCCTGAGGCTAACTTCAAAGGCATTTACGCCTTTCTCGACATTTTTGGCGCAGAACGCAAAATGCTGGCCGAATACCGCGAACTGGCCGCCGCTGGCGTGCGCCGGATCTACCTTGGGCTAGAGAGCGGTGACGAGACGGTCTTTCGCCTCTTGAACAAACCGGGCTCACCGGCGGAAGCGATCGAAGCGGTGCGCACGATCAAAGCTGCCGGGATTGCGGTCGGCATAATCTTGCTGGTCGGGGCCGGCGGCGAACGATTTGCCGCCGAACACGTGCAGCATTCGCTAGCGGTACTAGCAGCGATGCCGCTCGGCCCGGATGATATCGTCTATCTTTCACCCCTGATCGTCCCGCCTGACAGCCCGTACCTTGCCCAACTACAGGCGTATGGCAGCTCCCCGTTGCCCGAAACCGCCATCAACCGCCAACTCGAAGAACTCAAACGCGGCGCGCGCGCGGTGGTCAGCCCCGGCACAAAAGTAGTGATTTACCATATCGAAGAATTTGTGTATTGACAAGCATCGGCGTATTACTGCAACTCACCAATTGGGCTGCCAATCCCGGCTTGCCTCTGCTATAATGAAAGCGATACGCAGTAATGATCGCTTGCTAACTAAGCTATCCATACACAGGATCGGCCTGCCGATGTCTGAGCACCGATTCATCCAGATCGATCGCAACCGCATTGCCCGCTACCTCGGCGCTGCGCAGGCACAGGCGCTGCTCGATGGCAACATGCGGCCCCACGAACTGTATGCCGCTTGCGCCTACCTTGCTAATGTCCAATACGCTCTGACGACCTACCTCCCGCGCCGGTTAGTTGCGTATCGGTTAGCCACGACTGATGACCAACCGTGGGTAGAATGGGTTGACGGCTCGCTGCTCTTCGCTGATGTGAGCGGTTCCACCGCCTTGGCCGAACGACTGAGCAGCCTTGGCCGCGAAGGGGCCGAGATTGTCACCGACACGCTCAACACCTACTTCGGGGCCTTGATTCGCCGCATCCAACAGGCCGGCGGCGATCTGATCACGTTTGGCGGCGATGCGCTGCTCGTGCTCTTTACCGGCCCCGATCACGCCAACACGGCAACGGTGGTAGCCCGTGACATGCTAGAGGCGCAAGCCGGCTTCGTGCGCGAAGTGCCGGGAATCGGATCGTTTCCGCTCACGATGCACATCGGGGTCGAGAGTGGCCGGGTGGCGCTCGTCAGCGCCGGACGGCCAGAGTCGCTGCGCTATAGCGCGATGGGAGCCTGCGTTGAGCGAGTTGCTCGCGCTGAGGAGTTAGGTGGACGCGGTGAGATTGTGCTCGGCCCGCAGGCATGGGCGATGATTGAGGGGCGCGCCCAAGGTGAGATGCTTACCGACGGTTATGCAAAATTGCATGCGATTAGTGGCGATACACCCCACACACCGCCGCCTTCCCATGCCAATCCGCCGCCGCCGAGCCGTGATACCGCCCTTCATTTGATCTGGACGCTGGAACGGCTCAGTCCATACTTACCGCCGACTCTGGTTGACCGGATCATGATAGAACCACGGCGGCCTCAACTGGAAGCCGATCTGCGTCCAGTCTCAATCTTGTTTGCGCAGATTGAAGGCTTAGCGCCACTGGTCGAGTCGTTGCCGCCCGCCACCATGGCGCAGGTCATCGACGCCGTTTGGCGCGTCTGTTTCACGGCGATCGAGCATTACGGCGGTTCTGTCAATAAAATTGACTTAGCGACCGAAGGCAGCAAGCTGCTGGCTACCTTTGGCGCGCCAGTTGCCCAAGAAGATCATCACGAACGCGCGGCGCGAGCTGCGCTCGATTTGCAGCGCGCCTTCCATACCCTGACCACCGCCCAACCGGCCGGCATCGCGCTCAATCGCTTGCGCCTACGGATCGGCTTGAATAGTGGAACCGTTTTTGCCGGCAATGTTGGCGATGTTGAGCGCAAAGAATACACCGTCATGGGTGACGCGGTGAATGTCGCGGCGCGGGTGATGGCACATAGCAATTGGGGTGAAATCCGAGCGACAACTCCATTTGCGGTTAGCATCGGCACCACGATGGTCTTTGCCGACTCACGTTCGGTCAGCGCGCGCGGCAAACGCGAACCGCTCGAACTATTGCGCTTGATCGGCGAACGTGAAGCGCCTACGCCGCAATTCCACCATGCGATTGTTGGCCGGCGGCACGAACTGGTGTGGCTGCGCGAACGTCTAGAACTGGCGTTAACCGGTTACGGCCGTGTCGTGCGTATCAGCGGCGAAGCAGGCATTGGCAAAACGCGACTTGCCGCCGAGCTATTGGTGACAGGGGCACCCCGCACGGCCAAGATCGTGACGGTACGTTGCTTATCATACCAGCAAAGCACACCATACGCGCCATGGAGCGATGCGATGCAGGCGCTGTGCTCGATCCCCGCCGGCGCCGATCAGGCAACGCGGGCCGCCCAGTTGCGACAGGCCCTCGCCGCCGCTGCAATCGCCGATGATTGGATGCCGATTGTAGCCGATTTGGTCAAGCTGGATATTGATGACAACCCGTTAACGCGCACGCTTGACCCAAAACAACGGCAGGAACGCCGATTTGAGATTATCCGTTCCATCATCCTCGCTATGGCTGCTACACGCGGCCTGATCCTCGTGTTTGACAATTTGCAATGGGCCGACCGGATCTCACTTGATCTCTGGCGCTATATCGCAAGTGCGGTAGCGCAAGCGCCGATCTTCTTGTTCGGCTTACACCGCGACACCTTGTACTGGGATAACGATCCGCTAGCCGACAAAGCCGAGGTGCTCACGCTGACCGAACTGCCGGCCAGCGATAGCGCAGCGCTGATTGCCGCTATTCCCGCCGGCGCTCAGATCGATCCGCAGGTGCAAGCGCAGATCATCGCCCGCGCCGCCGGCAATCCGCTCTTTATCGAAGAATTGGTGCGGGCCGTGCAACACGGCAACACAGCGCTCGACGAGCTGCCCGACAGCTTGAGCGGCTTGCTATTAGCTCGCATCGACCAGCTTGACGAACGTTCACGGGTATTGCTGCGGGTGGCCGCCGTGGTCGGCCAGCGCTTTCCACTGCCGGTACTGCAATCGGTTTATGGCGAAGACACGCGCTGGCTGATCGAACATGTCAGCCAGCTCGACGCGCAAGAATTGACCCTGCTCGAACGCGAAGCTCCTGAACGGGTTCACACCTTCCGCCATGCGTTGCTGCACGAAGTCACCTATCAAAGTATGCTCTTCGCTCGCCGGCGTGAACTGCACCGGCGAATTGGCGAATATCTTGAACAACGGTATGCACGTGAGCTGAACCAGCTCCGGCACGATGTGAGCAACGCGCGCCAGTTCCAGTATGTGCAGATCGGGCGCAACGGACCGATGGCGACCCGCGCCGTCCGCGCTATTGCGAGCCCGATCTTCCTGTTGGCACATCACTACCGGTTGAGCGACGCCCCGGAACGGGCGATTCAATACCTCTTGCTAGCCGGTCATTTGGCCCGCGACGAATACGCCAACGAACAAGCAATCACCTATTATCGCTGGGCGCTTGACATTATTGGTGAACGGGGCGACGATCCGCGGCTGTGGGAAGCGATGGAGGCGCTCGGCGACACCTTGGCGGCGATTGGCCAGTACGATGAAGCACAGCAGACGTACCAACGTTTACTAGCGTTAGGCAACGATCGCTTGCCGCCAGTCGTACAGGCTGAGACGTTGCGTTCGTGGGGAGCGGCGCTCGAAAAGCAAGGACATTATCAAGAGGCGCTGGAGCGTTTGCGTAGCGCAGAAGCGATCGCTAGCGCGGCGATCAACCACACGCCGCCGTTGTTGCTAGCGGCGATTGCCGCCGATCTGGCCCAGACCCTCACCCGGCTGTCAGCATTTGACGAAGCGCTGGCGATGTGCGAAGCCGGTTTGGCCCGTATCCGCAACGATCAACGCAGCATCGAGGATGAACGGATCGAGGCGGAACTTCAGCAGCAATTGGGTGTGATTTATGGCATGCGCGGACGCTACGATCTGGCCCGCTACCACTTTTTGAATGCGTTAAGCGTGCAAGAAGCGATTGACGACATCTACGGCTGCGCTCGCACCTACAACAATCTCGGCTACTTAGAGCAGTTGCAGAGCAACTATGCGGCAGCGGTCGAACTCTATGCCCACGCTGAAGAGCTGGCACGCAAGGTCAGCGCGAAATACGCCCTTTCCAGCGCGTTATTAAATGTGGCTTACGCTCATTACCGGCTGGCCAACTACGATGCCGCCGAAGCAGCGTGCCACGACGCGCTAGCGCTGTGCGAAGAGATGGGTGATCAGCTAGGGATGGCCCAAGCCGATGATACGCTCGGCATTATTGCCTATGCGCGCGGCGATTATCAGCGCGCGCTACAGGTTTATCAGCAAGCATTACCCATCTATGCCAAACAGGACAACCAGTACCAATACGGGAATACGCTCGCAATGGCGGCGCTGGCCGCCATTGCCAACGGCGATCCCGCAACCGGTCTTACTTACGCCAATCAGGCTTACCACATCGGCAATCAGATTCAAGTGCCGCAGTTAACGGTCGAAGCCCTCTGCGCAACGGCGGAAGCGCTCTTGGCCCAAGCCTGCCAAGCTGGGCAGAGTGATGAACGCGAGCAATTGCTGCAAACCGCCGCCGATTATGCGGCACGCGCAGCGGCACTCGCCGAACAGATTGGTAGCCGGTTTGATCATGCGGTAGCTTTGCGCCTGAGCGGTGAAATTGCCGCTGAACGCAATGAACCATTTAGCGACTACTTCACGCGCGCGATGGATATCTTTGCGACGATTAATTGTCGCTTTGAACACGCCTGCGCTGCGGCCCGCTTTGGCAATGCCTTGCAACGTCGCAACCTTCCAGCAGCTCATCCGTATCTAGAATTGGCCCGAAATGAATTGACCACAATTGGCGCCAACGGTGAACTTCGCCGGCTGGCCGAACAAGCAGGGGAGGTGTAACATGTCACAGTCAGCCGTTGAGCAGGTAATTGGTCGCGCTGTCATTGATGCTGAGTTTCGTGCCCAACTGATCGCTGATGCCCGTGTAGCCTGCGCCGGCTATGATCTCACGGAAGAAGAGTTGGAAGCGCTGGAACGGCTTGATGCCGAGAGCTTGCAAGCCTTTGCCGGTAAACTTGACCCGCGCCTGTCGAAGAGCGCCGGTCGCGGCTTTTTCTAAACAATCCAAGGTGAGTGCCACTGTCAAGGAATGACGATATGCACGAGCGGAGCGCCGAACGTCCTGAACTCCATTTTGTGCCGCGCGCGCTCCGTGAATTATTTTTACCGCGCCGGATGCCGCGTAACATACGCGCAGCCGTCGAACATTGGCTCAAGGGCGAACCATTAGCGCAATTGCTGCCGGCAGCGTTGGAGGCACCATTCAGACTCGATCTCGATCTAGCTACTATCTTTGCTGAGCCAAACCAGCTCGCGATCGTCGGGCCACCGGCCAGCGGGCGCAGCCTTGTCCTTGCGCAAATTGCCCAGCGTTGGCTCAACGATCAGCCAAGCGTACCGCTCGTGCGATTATTGCTCGCTGCGCTTGACACACCGAGCTTGACGCCGCGCGCGATTACGGTGCGCGCGTTGACCAAGCTGAATCTGGCGCCGAATCCACTCGAACACAACCTACCTTGTCTGCTGCTGATCGATGATTGGGAAGATTTGCCGCCTGCTCGGCGCGGAATCTGGCAACGTTTCTTGACCGGCCTCGCCGAACGTTGGCCGCAAGCACGAGTGGTCATTGCGTTGCCGCCGGGCGAATTGTGGCCGGGATTTCGCCATCACGCCATCGCACCATTGCCCGCTGAGCGATTGATTGGGTGGATCCGGCACCTCTTTCCCCATAGCGATCCACAAGCCATCCTGCCCTTGTTTGATCGCGATCCGCTGATCTTGCTGCGTGAGCGTCCGGCTGAATTGCTGTTGTTGGCGCTGACTCAGCCGCTCAGTGGTTGGCCCGTCTCGCGCGCTGCGCTGTATGAACGAGCGGCAACCTTTGCCGCGCCATTGTTGGCTACCCTCCCCGATCAGGAGAGCTGGCGCATTGGGCGCACCGCCTATCAGCATTACCAACAGGCGATCGAACTAGCGGCCCGACCGCGCCTCGACCCCACCCCCCTCTCCGATGCCGGCCCGCACCAGCACGCGCTGGTTGTGCCATTAGCATTTGGCGCCGCGCCGGATCCGCGCCCCCTAATCACCAGCCTCTATAACAGCGATCTGGCGCCAGCAGAACGGTTGTTGTTATTGGCCCGCTCCCTCCGTGAACGGCCACGGCTCGATCCAACCCTGAGCCGGCCCTTGATCGACGAGATCTGCCAGCACGGCGGGGAGGCATTGAACATGCTTGCGCCAGCATTGCCGGTGATCCTGATAGATATTAGCCGCACCCAACCAGATCAGCGTAACGCATTATTGGAACGGATCGTAAGCCAGCTCGCGCCGGCGAATAGCATAGCGTTGCTGATTACTCTGCTCGACACTAGTGATGCCCCGCCGACCTTGCGCTGGCACGCGATCGATCTACTCTGCCGGCAACAGATTTTACCACCGCCCCTGCCCGCCTATGCCGATCTGATCAGCCAAGCCGGTCGCTGCCTCCTCGCTGTGAGTCGCGCCAGCACCATTGATCAGTTAGCCGATCCGGCAGTGCATCTTGGCCTGCGCTTGCTCCTCAGCGGCGCAGCCGGTGAGGAGCGGCAACAGCTCATTGCGCACTATGTGCTGCGGCAAACAACCCTGCCAGCCAGCCTGCGCGCACTTGCGCCAGCAGCGCTACCCCTCGCCGAATTGCCACAGGCCGCCATTGATCAAACCGCCGAGGTGCGACAAGCGGCCCGCGCAGTCTGGTTGCGCACCGGCCATCTTGATCAACTAGCCCGCTTTGTCATTCAACCGAATCATCCGTGGCTGGCCCGTGATGAAGCGCTCGCCGATCTGGCTGCAACCCCTGCCGGCCATCCACTTCTAGCTGGGTTCGCATTGAGCAGCCGTTTGCCGGTTGATCTGCGCTTGCGCGCTATTAGCCGGCTGCATCGCTTGCCACACGGTGTTGACCTGCTCACCCGCTTGTTGCACGCAGTCGATGAACCGGCAATTATCCGGGCTGCTGCGGCTCGCCAATTGGCTCACTATCCACATGCCGTTGGGCTGATCAGCCCATTCTTAGGCCAGCAACACCCACCGCTGGTGCGCCGGGCAGTCGCCCACACGCTGAGCGCATTGGCTACACATAACCATCCATCAGCGCTAGCCGCGCGCACCACCCTCCTCGCTGCGCTCGATCGACCCGATCTTGACGCCACGTTAACCACGACCATCATCATGGCGCTTGGCCAACACGGTGGCAAGCATGCGTTGGCCGCACTGGGTCGCTTGCTCGCGCCCACGTATGGCGTCGACTTGTTGGAAACGTGGATCACCGCGTTACCGGCGCTGATCGGGCCAGCCGATCAATGGCTGCCCCAAGCTGAAGAGCCGGCCACGCGCGCCCTCTTGGCCGATGTGATAGTGACAACCGACACCTTAGCCGGTGCAATGGCAATCCCGCTCGACCGGCCTTCGGCCCTAATCACCCGCCACGTGTTACGAATTACCAGCGCAGCAGCACACGCTATCGGGATGATCGGACGCAATCAACCCACACTGGCCCCAGCCATCAACGCTTTGATCAGCGTCGCTTTACACGACACCAGCGCGCCGCGCCCGCTGGGTGAGCTATTGGCTGCCGATCCATCCACTGATCTAACCGCCATTGCGCGTAACGCCCAGTACGATACCCCCTTGCGCGCTGCGGCGCTGCAAGCGATTGCCGAATGGCCTGATGGTGCAGCTCTGTTGCTACGCCTCGCAGAAGAAACTGAGGCAGACCTTGCCTGTGCCGCGCTTGACCGCATTGGGCCGCCATGCTCCGCACCGATGATCGAGAGGCTGTTGTGCCTTGCCGGCGCAGACAGCACCGAACCGGTGCGGCTGGCAGCGTTGCAAGCGTTGGGCCGCAGCGCCGACCCCGCTGCAACGCCGGCGCTGATGGCCATCGCCACCAACGAACAGGAGCCGCCAGCCATCCGTGCCGCGGCGTTCGATGCTGCAGTCGCCCCACCGGTAGAACAGATCATCGAATGTATTACCATGCAACCCGACCCCATTCGCAGCGCGGCGCTGCGCGCGCTTAGCCGGAGCGATCGCCCAGTTCCAGCCAACATGCTGCACCGGCTAGCATTTGACGCTGATCGGGTTTGTGCGCTCGCTGCCGTCAACGCGCTCGCCAGCCAAGCCGAAACTACAACGCCCATTTTAGCCCGCGTTATGCGGAGTCATCCCGATCTGGCTGTGCGCCTCGCCGCTGCCGCTGCACTCAACCCAACCGCCGTCAATGACACGATACCGGTCTTGGTCGAAGCATTGCTCACGCCATACCCCGCCCTGCAAACGCAAGCGTTCACGCTGCTCGCCGCCGCCGATCCGTACCACCCGACGCTCCGGCAACTACTCATCGATCCGCATGCCCCTGATGTATTGAAATTGCTCGCTCTGAACCATCTCAGAAGCGTAGCGCCGGCCGATCCGCTTATTCGCGCGGTGGCAATCGATCCAAACGCCGCAGAACCACTCCGTTGCCACGCGATTGTCGCGCTGAGCCAGCACACCGATCACGATGTCATCGAGTGCTTGGCCCATTTGGCTGTGGCCAGCGGCCAACCGCTTAAGGTGCGCCACGTCGCGGTGACGGCGCTCGACCAGCACTGCGCAGAGTTGACCAACGTCGCTGCATTGCAGGCACTAGCAGCACTGGCTACTGCGCCTAACCCGGAGGTGGCGCTATGGGCGGGCGAAGCACTGCTGGATCGGTTAGCAAGCGCGAGTTTGTAAACGTAACGACATAAAAGCATGCTGAGCGGGCAGCGGTATAATGGCGACCAAGCCTGCCATCATACCTTTGCGATGGATCCCGCCGCACCAATGCCGTTGCAATGAGAGGAGAACGGGATGTCCCACACCGATTTCATCACCACTAGCCGCGGCTTGCGCCGCAATAGCCCGCCGATGCGCCTGTTTGAGAAGGCCAAACAGTTTGGCATCTGGAACCCCTCGCTCATCGATCTCAGCCGCGATCGCCACGACTGGGAGCAATTGCGCGACGAAGAGCGCGACCTGCTGCTGCGCTTGACCGCACTCTTCCAAGCGGGTGAAGAGGCCGTCACCCTCGACTTGCTGCCGCTGATCAGCGCTGTCGCCCGCGATGGCCGGTTGGAAGAGGAGTTATACCTCACGACATTTCTGTTTGAAGAGGCGAAGCATACCGATTTCTTCGCCCGCTTTATCGACGAAGTGGCGCGCGCCAACCCCGATCTCAGCCGCTACCACACGCCAAGCTACCGCGCCTTAATCTACGAGGCGCTGCCGACAGCGATGCACCGGCTTGAGCGAGACCCTTCGCCCTTCAACCTCGCCGAAGCGTCGCTGACCTACAACATGATCGTCGAAGGAGTGCTGGCCGAGACCGGCTACCACGGCTACTTTACCATTCTCGACACCCACAACCTCATGCCCGGCATACGCGAGGGCATTCGCCTGCTCAAGCAAGACGAATCACGCCATATCGCCTACGGCATCTATCTCCTTTCGCGCCTGATCGCAACCGATCAACGGATTTGGGATCACATTGTCGAACGGATGAACGAGCTGCTTTTGCATGCGATGGGTGTGATCGACGAAATCTTTGCCAGTTACGACGAGATGCCATTCAGCTTGCAAGTAGAAATGTTCAGCAATTTCGCCCTCAACCAATTCCAGCGCCGTTTGAACCGGCTTGAGATGGCGTGTCAGCAGAGCCTCGCTGAGATTGAAGGGCTGGCGACTGACGACGAGGATGCCGTATGAGTGCATTTGCCCGGCGGGTTGTGTTACTGACCGGTGCCGGCGGCGGGTTAGGGCGCGAGTTTGCCCACCAGTTGCTGGCCGCCGGCGCTGAACTCATTTTGAGCAGCCATAGCCCACAGCGTTTGGCTGCTGCGGCTGAGTTTGCCGCTCACGGCCAATCTAGCGGGAAGGCCGGCCGCATCCGCGCGCTGTTGCCCGCCGATCTGAGCGATCCGGCAAGTTGCGACCGGCTGGCCCAACAGGTTATACAAGTCGCTCCCGATCTTGATCTAGTCATTCACAACGCCGGCATCGGCCTCTACGGGCCGCTCAACACCATACCGGCTGACGCCGCCGACCGGCTGCTGCGTATCAATCTGCATGCCCCAATCCGGTTAACAGCAGCGCTCTTGCCCGTCTTGCGCAACCGGCCCAACGGCCAAATCGTCTTCATCTCGTCGATCCTTGGCCGGGCCGCGCTCCCTAACATTAGCGTCTACAGTGCGGCCAAATTCGGTTTGCGCGGTTTTGCCAGCGGCCTCACCGCCGAGGGGTATAGTGTTAGTACCGTCTACCCCTTCTTCACCCAAACCGATATTCTCGATGCACCCCAGTACGGTGGCGGGCCAAAGCGGCGCGTGCCGGGATGGTTGGTCGATCAGCCGCCGCCAGTAGTACGGGCTAGCCTCGCCGGTATCGCTGCCCGCCGCCGCCAAATCTACCCCAGTTGGAAAGCGCGACTCTACGCAGTGGTCGCGGCCATCGCGCCTGATATCTTACCGCCCTTCAGCCGGTTGGTCGCAGGATGAAGCAGATACAATGCGCAACCGATGTTGGCGTGCGGTAGTTAAACTGCCGCACGCCATACGTTCCGCAGTGATTACGAGAGAGCGCAGTCTCCACCCAGACCCCCGCTAGGGGCGGTGACGGAGGGTAGGACTATTCCCTAGCAGCGAGCGACCAAAGCCCCTGAGCAGGCTCCACCCGTGCTCGCCATGACAAGCGGAAATCACTCGCATTGTTGCCGGCAAAACATCTTAACAGCACCGTATTGCGCTGTGTCTGTGGTACACTAGGGAGAGTACCAAGACGTACTAGCGCGCAGACGCCCCAACGCTTGGGTACGTAGTGTCTGCGCGCTCCTCATCATCAGGATTGAGTGTATGAGCGAGCTTGCCGAAGAACTCACCCGCCTGACATGCGACCTGATCCGGTTTGAGACCATCGCCGGACGGCCTGATCAGTTGCAGGCAGCGATTAACTACGTTGCTAACTATTTGGCCAATGTGCCGGGCATTTATCTCGAACAAAGCAGCGCCGAAGGCAAACCGGCGTTAGTGGTCACGTTGCAGCCAACCCGCACGCCGCGCCTGATGCTGAACGGCCATTTGGACGTGGTGGTTGGTCAGCCGCACCAATTCGCGCCGGAGGTGCGCGATGGCCGGATCTATGGACGCGGCAGCCAAGATATGAAAGGGAGCGTGGCGGTGATGATGCGCCTGATCCGCGATTTGGCCACCCGCCCTAACCCGCCCGACGTTGGTTTTCAATTCGTGACTGATGAAGAGATTGGTGGACGCAACGGCACTGGCCGGCTGCGCGATGAAGGCTGGCAGTGCGCGTTTATGCTCTGTCTTGAACCGACCGATCTCGGTATCTTATTCGAGCACAAAGGCGGCATGTGGGCCCAGTTGCGCCTCCCCGGTCGCGCCGCCCACGGTTCGCGGCCATGGGAAGGCGATAACCCGATCTACCGCCTGACCCAAGGTATTACCGCCATCACCGAACGTTATCCGCCGCCAACCGGCCCGCACGATTGGCGCACCTCAGTCACGCCGACCGAAATTCGGGTTGGGGCTGGTTCACGTAATCAGGTGCCGGCTGAAGCGCTGGTGACGTTTGATATCCGCTGGACTGCTGATACGACGCCGGAGGCGATTCAAGCCGATCTGCAAGCTGCCTTCCCTACCGCCGAATTGGTCAGCGTGATGGCCAGCGCCGGTCTCCGCACTGACCCCGAACACCACGAGGTCAGTCAGATCGCCGAGTTGATCGAGCGCTACACCGGCCAGCCGCCGCGCTTCTACCGCGAACATTTCGCTACCGATGCGCGCTACTATTCGCATATCGGCGTGCCCGCCATTTGCCTCGGCCCAGTGGGGAAAGGGTTGCATTCAGCAGAAGAATGGGTCGAAATCGCGAGTCTGGTGACCCTCTATCAGATCATTACCGGCTATATTGACACTCTGCACGAGCGGTAAACGCACAATGCCTTCCCACCGGCTCGCGCTGCCACAGAGAGCGAATTCACAACGTATCGAATCAGAAGTTCACACCAGCTATGCTTTACCTATTACAAACCCTACCCGGCCTTGCCGCGCTCACGTGGCGCGAAGTTGAACAAAAGATCCGGCCTGACTCTGATCGACCAGCGCCGCGCCAAGTCGGCATCCGTGGCGTACCGGCTCGCAACGACCTCATCTTGCTCGACCATCAAGGTTCACCGCGCCCGCTGTTGGCGTTGCGCACGATCGAGGATGTCTTTGTCGTTGCCACCCGCGGCTTTAAAATCGCGCCCGATGATCGCGGCCTGCGCCAGATCTATGCTGCCACCCGTAATGAAGAGGCGGTTAAACCAGCGCTCGACGTTTGGCGGCGGTTGAATGGCGGCAAACGCAACGGCACCTTTCGCGTCGTAACGCGCATCGTTGGCAAGCACAGCTTTCAGCGCCGCGAGTTGGGCCGCGCCGTCGCCGACGCAATGCGCGATGGCTGGCCGGGACGCTGGCAGCCCATCGAGGAGGAGGCCGATCTGGAAGTGTGGGCAACGTTGCTCGAACAAGAACTGATCGTAGCGATCCGGCTCTCTGACGCCTCGTTGCGCCTACGCGGCAAGATTGCCCACCTGCCGGCCTCGCTGCGCCCAGCCCTAGCGGCAGCGATGGTGATGTTGACCCATCCGGCTGAAGATGACATCTTTCTCGACCCGATGGCCGGCGTTGGCACCTTGTTGCTCGAACGAGCGGCAGCGGGACCGTTTACCGCGCTGTACGGCGGTGACATCAGCCCGGCGGCAGTGACGGCGATGCAGGCCAATTTGCGCAGCGTGCGGGGCCAGATCGAAGTACGGCGCTGGAATGCGACGAAGTTACCATTGCCTGACGCAAGCGTAACCAAGGTGGCGGTGAATCTGCCCTTCGGCACCCAGATCGGCGAGGGCGAAGACCTTGAAGATCTGTACCGTGATGTACTGTATCAGATTGCCCGCGTGCTCAAGCCGGGAGGAAGACTGGTGACGCTCGTCGCCGATCAACAACTGCTCGATCGCGCTCGCGCTCAGGCAGCACCGGTCTTGCGCGCTATCGCCCGCCACCGGGTGCTGGTGCTCGGCCACCGCGCGACCATCTGCGAACATATTCGCGTGGCCGGTACGGCAACTCCGCCGCCACCACTGCTGTCCCCTGAAGATGACGACTGGGAGTAACACATGACGCGCCGAATCCGTTCGCTGATCAGCACGTTGATCATTGTGTTCGTCTTTTGGTTGATCTGGTCGCGGCTGCACATTGTGATCTGGGTGCAAATGCCGTGGTGGGGATTATTGCTGTTGGCAATCGGGATCTATTTGGTGATCGATTACGGGATCGATCAGGTGTTTGGCCGACGGCGGTAAAGGCAAGGTAGAGCATAGCGACGCTATGACCCTACCGCCGCTCTTTACCGTGGCAATCCCAACGTCGCCATCACCGCCTCTTCGCGGGCGCGCATAGCGGCCTCGTCAGCGGGGCCGCGCTCGTGGTCATAGCCGAGCAGGTGCAACACGCCATGCACAGTCAGGTAGGCCAATTCACGGGCTGGACTGTGACCATACTCTGCGGCTTGCGCCAACACGCGCTGGTATGAGATCGCAATATCGCCGAGATAGCGCGGCTGATCGGGCGCAACCACAAACGGCCCCCGATCACCGTCATCGGCGAAGGAGAGAACATCGGTTGGCGCGTCAACCCCGCGAAAATCACGGTTGAGCCGGTGCAATTCGGCATCGGTGGTAATGCGAATGCCAAGCTCGCACCCGGCAGGCGCTTGTTCATTGGCCAGCGCCGTGTGCGCAGCCCGTTCGACCAACGTCGCATCAACCTCGATCCCCTCATCAATCAGCACTTCAATGGTATAGCTCATAGCCCGCGCGTCCCTCGCAAAAAAAACGACACAGAGGATCGCGCTATTGACGGCTGCGACCCTCTGCCGTCTAAGCCAGCTTACGGTTTTGATTCATCGGCAGCGTGCTGTAATGCCTGCTGCGCCAGCAAAAGCACGTCGCGCTCGCGCTCGAACGAAACGCGGCGCAGCGCTTCGTCAAGCGGAAACCAACGGGCATCATCAACCTCTCCCGCTTGTGGCCGCACCTCGCCCCGTTCGTAGCGCAGCAGAAAGAGATCGACGTATTTATGCACCCGGCCCGCGCCCGACCGAAACCAATACTCGATTGTCGCCAGATGCCGCTCAACTACACCCTCCAAACCGGTCTCTTCGGCAACTTCACGCACGGCGGCGGCCTCAGCGGTCTCACCGCGATTGACGTGCCCTTTGGGCAGCCCCCAGCGTTCGCCGCGATCGGTGGCAATCAGCGCCACTTCGATCTGCGCGGCGACGATCCGGTAAATAACACCGCCAGCCGAATAAGCTGTGCGATGTGACAAAGAACGGCGTGAAGTCATGGATGTCCGAGTCAGGCACGCTTAAGCACACGACCGGCCCGCATATCCCAATAGCGATCGATCGAGTACTGAATCCGCTCGCGAGCGACATCCGCCGACTCCCAGCCGACCGGCTCGACCCGTGAGCCTTCAAGGTCTTTGTACACGGTAAAGAAGTGTTCGACTTCGCGCAAGTAGTGCGCCGGCAAGGCGGTGTAGTTGTGGTAATCGGCGAAGAAGGGATCGTACTGCAACACTGCCAGCACCTTATCATCCGGCTCACCCTTATCGAGCATGCGGAACAGACCTAGCGGGCGCGCTTCGACAATGCAGCCGGGGAAGGTCGGCAGGTTGGTCATCACCAACACATCAAGCGGATCGCCGTCGTCGTAGTAGGTCTGCGGCATAAAGCCATAATCACCGGGGTATTGCACCGCCGAATAGAGCACCCGGTCGAGGCGAAACGCGCCGATCCGCTTGTCGAACTCATACTTATTGCGCGATCCCTTTGGAATTTCAACCACGACGTGAATCACATTCGGAACGTCTGGGCCGGGCTCCAGATCGTGCCACAGGTTCTGCATTGGTAGCCTCACTCGTATAACGTAACTTGACCCATTACCGCAAGATTATAACACGTCATGGCAGCAAAGAATCGGAGAGACGCCGGCTCCACAACGTCTCTCCGCTGTGCTCATTCCCTTATCGAGCAGCCAGCGCCAGCGCAATCCCGCTGGCCCGATAGCGCGGCCATTCGGCTTGTGACGCGTAGCTGATGATAACCGCGTTTGCCGCCAACCGCGCGACCCCGGCGATGGCGCTGCCGTTGGCCGCTTGACCAGTGAAGGTGATCAGGCGGCTACCGTCAGGGAGCTGGTACGGCGCTTCAGCTTGGGCAACCGTGACCCAATCAGCGACCGCTTGCGACCATCCCGCCTCGCTTAGCACTGCCGGATCGGCCACCGCGCGCCGGCCCACCAACCGGCCATTGCCGGTCGCCGCCAACTCGCCGGGTTGCGCGACCGGTAGCACTTCCCATTCCGCCGGAACCATGATTGCGCCGGTATCGATCTGGGCCGTTGCCAACCCAACTGGCGCCCAGATCAGCGGGCTGGCGTAATCAACGATTGTCGTCAACCGCCGTTGCGGTTCGCCAGTGGGCGAGAGTTGCCACAACTCACCGGCAGTCGCCTCAGCATAGAGTGGCTGATTGCGATCAGCGGTTGGGTTCCAGCCAGAGGGTACCAGCACCGCCAACGTATTGCCGTCAGGCGACCATGCCGCCGCCGCCACGCGCGGAATACGGGCCACGAACTGGCCGCGCAGCGTCAGATCACCACCCGGCAATGTCTCGCGCCGCTCACCGCGCAGCTCGACCAGCGCCAGCCCCCAGATATCGTAACCGGTGAAACCACGGGCATCGCTAAAGTTATACTCCACCAGCGCCAAGCGCTGACCATCGGGGGCAAACACAGGCGGACGGTGCCAACCCGCGCCAGCCAGTGTGGGCATGCCGCCACCCTCGCTGCTGCCGGCAATCATCGTCAGATTAATATCAACCAGTGCCTGATAGCCGAGAAACCGTTGATAGGCCACCTCACGCGCATCGGGCGACCACGCCGGCCCATAGACGAGATAGCCCGCCTCAACCGAGCCATCGGCACTGGCGAAGTCCCACGCATTGGCGCCAGCCCGATTCACTAGCCGGATCGTGTTGGTTTGGCCGGGGAAAGGCAAAAAGTCAGGTTGCGCAGTTGGCGGCGTCGTATATGCCAACCGACGGCCATCAGAGGCGAACACCGGATCGCAACCGGGGCCGATGGCGCGTTCAGTAAAGGTGGGCAGATCGACAATAGTGACCGTCGCCGCTGCACACCAGCGACTCCAGCGCTCCCAATCGAACGGCAAAACCGGCGATTCGGCGGCAGCAGCATAGGCGAGCGACAAGCCATCAGGCGTCCAACTTAGACCATACGCCGCGCGACCCCGCACCAGCACCTGCGCCTCACCGCTTTGGCGATCGATCACACTAATAGTTTGGCCATGCGCAATTGCAATCTGCCGGCCAGCAGCATCAACGGCGACATCGCGCACCTCAGCGGCCAGCACCCGCTCACGCCCGCTCACCGGATCGAGCGCCACCAGTGACCCATTCCGCAAAAAGAGAATCTCAGCCGGATAGGCCGGCGCCACAACGTGCGTTTGAGGCAACGGCGTGGGCGAAACCGGCGCTGGCGTAGCTGAAATGGTCGGCGTCAAGGTTGGCACAGCCGTCGGCAACGTGACCGTTGCGGTCGCCGGCACAGCGGTGGGTGAAGCAATCGGCGAAGTCGGCGCTGGTGTTGGCGGCAGCGACGCTGCGCCGCACCCGGTAAGAACGAGCAGCCAGAGCAGCCAGAGACGGTGCAACATCGGGATCACGTCCTTCCTGCAAGCAGACACATCCTCATCTTGGAGAGTTGCGGCAACCACCGAACGCACGCAACAATCCCTTTTACTATAAAGATGAACGTGATCGATCGTTAGTTCCCGCGGTAGCGGCAGGGACAGAGCGTTGCTCTGTCCCTACTACCGGTTACGGCTGCGTTAACGTTGTTAGATCAACCAGAATTTCAATTTTGCCGGCTGACTGGGCTGCGCTGCGCAACTCGGTCACCCACGGCAAGAAGGTAGTGCTAAACGCCTCTTGGCCGGCAGGCGTATCGAGCAGCATCCGGTCATCAAACGAACGCACCTCTGGCCCGCCGGTCACTTCGATAATGTGCCAGCCATAATCGGTCTGCACCAAGCGCAGCTCACCCGGCTTCATACTGAACACCGCCTCTTCAAACGGTGCGACGTACAAACCACGCGGCGCCCAACCCAAATCGCCACCTTGGGCCGCCGACCCCGGATCATCCGAGCGCGTACGGGCCAGTGCAGCGAAATCACCACCATTTTGCAATTCAGCCAGAATCGCCTCAGCCGTAGCTTTTCGGCTCTCAGCTTCTTCGGGCGTGGCCGACACCAAAATGTGGCGCGCACGCACCTGCTCGGCCGTCGTATGCTTGAGCAACATCTGCTCGATCAAGGCATCACGCCGTAGCAACCGGCGCAACTCTGCCTCATCGGCAATGTTGTTGCTTTGCAGAAACGCTATAAATTGCGCCTCATCGCCACCAGCTTGCGCCAGCCGCAACTGGGTCACTTGCTCGTCGATTTTGGTCTCATCGACGGTAGCGCCCTCTTGCATAGCGGCCTGCACGACTAACTCAACATCGATCATCTGATCAAGCAATGTTTTTGGATCAGCTCCCGGTAAATAAAAACGATCAAAATCTCGCCGCAAGATAAATCCGTCGCCAACTCGCGCAATCACCCCTTCCGGCGCTGAAGTAGTTGCAGCGGTTGGCGCCGGTGGCGCACTGGTCGTTGGCGAACCGGCCACCGTCGGCCCCGACGACCCACCACAGGCGGTTAGCAAAAGGCTCGCGGCCAAGACCAGCCACGCAGCGCGACGAACAAACCAATCTAGCCTCACAAATAGACTCCTCTCCAAAACCACGTCGTGGACGTATCACAAGCAATACGCCGCAGTGTGCTCTCATCCTACCACATATTGCAGACCAAAACGAACAAGGATGCTATTTCATGCAGAACGACAACGCGCCCCGGCGATCATACGCAACAAAACCTTTGCATCAAAGTGTGGTAAGATGGCGCGCTAGTGAGGCGAAACAACGTTTGCCTAGATTACAAGCTGCGCTACACCAACTGATGAGATGGAGGAACAATCTATGGGCCTTATGGAAGGCAAGAAGGGCCTGATTCTCGGCGTGGCCAACGACCGCTCGATCGCGTGGGGCATCGCACAGGCCCTGCATCGCGAAGGGGCGACGATTGGCTTTACCTACCTTGGCGAAGCGCTTGAGCGGCGCGTGCGCCCGTTGGCCGAGAGTCTCAACGCGCCCTTGATCGAGCCGTGCGATGTATCAAAAGATGAAGACATCGCCGCATTGATGGAACGCGCCCACGAGACGTTTGGCCAGATCGATTTTCTCGTCCATGCGATCGCCTTCGCCAACAAAGAGGAATTGAGTGGCACGATACTCAACACGACCCGCGAAGGCTTCCGCGTTGCGCTTGAGATTAGCGCCTATTCGCTAATTGCGCTAGTCAAGGCCGCCGAACCGATC
The DNA here is from genome assembly GCF_938091255.1 of uncultured Chloroflexus sp. Taxonomy (NCBI): domain Bacteria; kingdom Bacillati; phylum Chloroflexota; class Chloroflexia; order Chloroflexales; family Chloroflexaceae; genus Chloroflexus; species uncultured Chloroflexus sp. The sequence goes on along the minus strand of NZ_CALLJH010000052.1, from coordinate 38,477 downwards.
TTTGCACCCAACGCGACTGTGCTGACGCTCAGCTACCACGGCGCGCGGCAGGTGATCGGCAGCTACAACGTAATGGGAGTCGCGAAGGCTGCGCTCGAAGCTAGCGTGCGCTATCTCGCTGCCGGCCTCGGCCCGCGCGGGATCCGGGTCAATGCGATCAGCGCCGGCCCGATCCGCACCCTCGCTGCTAGCGGCATCTCGAACTTCCGCAGCTTGCACAAGCACTTCGCCGAATATGCACCGCTCCGCCGCAACGTGACTATCGAGGACGTCGGTAATGCTGCGCTTTACCTCTGCTCGCCATTGTCTGCCGGCGTCACCGGCGAAATTCATTATGTCGATGCCGGCTTTAACGCCATCGTACCCGGAAGCAGCGAAGAGTAGCGGATCGAGTGGCAGTGTGCTACAATGGGGCAACATGCGCACTGCAATGCGGAGGAAAGCATGGTAGAGATTGCAATTGTCTCAACCGATGGCGCAACGGCGCAACGGTTAGCGGCGCTCATCGCTAACCTTGACTTCCGCGTCACGACGTATACTCCTGATACGCTACCGGCAGAACTGCCAGCCCTCTTTATCGTGGCGATGCCGGTGCTGGCTTCACCCGAAGAACAGGTGATCGAGCGCCTCCGCGCTGATGAGGCGACGGCGAACATCCCGATTGTGATTGCGAGCGCATTGCCGATGAACGAGTTGCAGTCGGTTCCCTACGCCAGCGATTGGACGATCGCGATCGTGCCGGAGCCAGTCGAGGCGAAGGTATTAATCGACACGATCAATTTCCTCTTAGGCAAGGGATGATTGTGTAGCAGGGGCGGGTCGTTACGACCCGCCTAACGCCACCAACGAGCGTTCAACCAGTGCGAACACCGGCGCCGGGATGAGGCCAATAGCTATCGTGCCGATCGCTGCCACCACAATATCAACGGTAAGACCGCGATTGAGGGCAGGGGCCGGCTCGCCTGCCGGCTCGGTCATAAACATGCGGATGATAACGCGCAGGTAGAAGAAAGCAGCCACGGCACTCGTAAGCACCCCCACCAACGCCAACCACGGAAGCCCCCCCTCCCATGCTGCGGTGAGCGCGTAGAACTTGGCCATAAAACCGGCAGTCGGCGGCACGCCGGCCAGCGAGAACATAAAGATTGCCATTGCCACCGCAAGCATTGGCTGGCGCTGGTACAAGCCGGCAAAATCGTCGAGCCGCCACGCATTCTCGCCTTGATGCTCAAGCGCGATCAGCACCGCGAACGCCCCTAGATTGCTCAGCGCATACACCAGCAGATAGAAGATAAACGCTTCTGGCCCGCGTTGCTCGCCGGCGACCATCACACCGAGCATTACATAACCGGCATGGCCAATGCTCGAGTAGGCCAGCATGCGCTTCACGTTGGTCTGCGCAATGGCACCCAAATTGCCGACCACCATCGTCAGCGCGGTCAGACCGGCCAGCACCGGTAACCAGTACTCGCTCAGCGTCGGCAAGCCCTCAAAGAGCAGCCGCACCAAAGCAGCCAGCGCACCGCCTTTGGTGCCAACACTCATAAACGCTGCTACCGGCGTCGGCGACCCCTCGTAGACATCGGGTGTCCACATGTGGAACGGTGCCAACGCCACCTTGAAGGCAAAAGCGATGAGCACCATCGCCGCGCCGCCAAGCAACAGGGTCAGATTGAGATCGCCCAACCCGCGGCTGGCTGCATATGCGCCAATCTCAGCCAGTCGGGTCGAACCGGCGGCACCAAAGACCAACGCAATGCCATAGACGAAAAATCCGGCGGCAAACGCGCCCAACACCAGATATTTCATCGCCGCCTCTTCCGAGGTCAGACGCGGGTAGGCAAAGCCGGTCAAAACGTAGAGCGTAATCGAGAGCGTCTCGATGCCGAGGAACAACACGATCAGATCGGTGCCTTGGGCAAGCAGGATCATGCCGCTGACAGCAAACATGATCAGCGGATAGAACTCTCCTTGCTCGATCCCTTGGCTAGGCAAATACTCCAGCGACATCGTAATGCTGAGAATGCCGACTAGCAAGAAGACCCACGTCAGCGTGAGGGCAAACGGATCGAGCCGCAGCATCCCGTCGAAGGTAGTACCGGTCACTCCCCAGAGGGGAAGACCAACCAACCCGGCCACCACCAAACCGCCGATCGCAAGGTAACCGGTCAATTTCTTGCGACCATCGGGAATAAAGAACACGTCAACCAACAGCAAGACGGTCGCCCACGTGATCACCACCAAGAGGGGCGCCATTAACGTCAGATCCACCGGCGGGATCATCAATGAATCCATCTGATCTCCTCCTCGCCTGCGCCGGCGATACCGCTTGTTTCTGCCACGTCACTTTGTGCGCCGGCCAGATGCGCCATTTGGGTTATGCGTGTATGCGGTGATATCATTTCACGTTTGTGCTAACACCTAAGCAGTTTTTATGCCAGTACGAGGGCGGGTTGACCAAGGCAGCGCATCGCCGAGCGTGCCCGCAATTAGCTTTGGCGAACGTAACAATACTTTTCACCCTTACCACCGGCCCTGCTCCCCGTTGCTGGGGAGCAGGGAAGCGCTTGCCGCTCTCGTGGGCTGGCGCACCCACCCCTCATTGCTTTATGTGCCTATCCTCGCGCCAGCGTGAGCGCGCCGGATCTAGCAGATCGCTACCCGCCCGCCACCTGCGCCATTAGTTCGGCTACTAGTGCTGCAACACTGTGCTGCATGCCAGCAAAGAAGAGCGCGGGATAGATGCCAATCACGACAATTGGAATGCTCAACAAAGCGAAGGTCGTGAGTTCACGCTGATTGAGATCGGGCAAATTAGCATTGGCCGGCTGTGAGACATCGCCCATAAAGACGGCCCGGAAGAGTTTGAGCAGATACGCCGCCGCTAACACTACGCCACCAACGGCAATGGCAACATAGACCCAACCGAGCAATGGCGACCGGAAAGCGCCGGCAATGATGGTAAACTCACCGACAAAGCCATTGAGGCCCGGCAAGCCCGCCGATGAGAGCGCCACTAGCAGACTGAAGGCGGCAAACACCGGCATCACCTTCCACAAGCCGCCATACTCGGCCAGCTCGCGGGTATGCCGGCGTTCATACAGCACCCCCACCATCAAGAAGAGGGCACTCGTGCTAAGACCGTGGTTGACCATCTGCAACACCGCGCCGCTGATCCCTTCAGTGTTAAGCGCGAAGATGCCAAGCACCACAAATCCCATGTGGCTAACCGATGAATAAGCCACCAGTTTTTTCATGTCTGACTGGGCAAAGGCCACCGCCGCGCCGTAGATGATCCCGATCACAGCTAGTACGGCTAAGGCCGGCGCCGCCCACTGCGACGCTGCCGGGAAAAGGGTCAAGTTATAGCGGATCATGCCGTAGCCGCCCAATTTGAGCAACACCCCAGCCAACACCACCGAACCAGCCGTTGGCGCTTCGACGTGTGCGTCGGGCAACCACGTGTGAAACGGCCAAAGCGGCACCTTCACCGCAAAGGCCAGAAAAAACGCGCCAAACAGCAGCCGCTCGGTTAATGTATCAAGGGTAAACCGGCCAGAGCGCAGATCACTAACAAACTGGCCAAAGCTAAACGTGCCGCGAAAACCGGGTTCGACGGCGGCAATAGCGTCGCGGTGCAGAATGTGCAACGCAATCAGAGCCAGCAACATCAGCACTGAACCGGCAAACGTGTAGAGAAAAAACTTGCGCGCAGCGTAGATGCGGTTCTGGCTGCCCCAGATCCCAATGAGAAAGGTCATCGGAATGAGCGTAAACTCCCAGAAGAGATAAAACAGCAGCAAATCCTGCGCCAGAAAGACGCCGAGCATCGCTGTCTGCAAAATGAGTAGCAGAATCTGGAAGTTACGCACATCCTTATGCACTGAGTCCCACGTTGACAGCACCACAATCGGCCCGAGAAAGGTAGTCAGCATCACCAGCCAGAGACTGATGCCATCAACCCCCAAACTATACGTTGCGCCAACGATTGGCAACCACGGCAACTCTTCAACAAATTGCATGACTGGCGGCGCGCCCACCACTGCGATCTGCATCGGATTGGTCTCGAAGCGCAGCGGCAACAGCAGCGAAATGAGAAAAACGGCCACCATCGTCACAAGCGATATCCGGCGGGACAACTCGACATTGGCGCGCGGCACGAACAACAACGCCAACGCCCCGGCTGCCGGCAGCCAGAGGACGAGCGAGAGGAGCGGAAAGCCTAGCTGATTCATAGCACTCCCTCGTGGAGCGACGTGCCGGCTAGATCACCGCCAGCCGCCGCTCCGGCCTTCCCGTACCAGAGAACCCTTGACCGTCTGTGTAGGACGTTTGCACCGCGTTGCACCAGCACCCGTGATCATTGCGCGCTGAGCGCAGGGGTAGAGTGGGGTACTGCCCGTGCGCGGCGAAGCCATCGCCTTCGAGCACGACCCGATCCCCCTTAGCCTTCCCTCCCGACCCAGCGGGAAATTGCTGCGGTCGGGCGGCACCCAACGCGGTTGGCAGCCATTGCTCCCTCGCAATGACATACGGGCACCTTTGCCCGTTCCCCCATTGTCATTGCGCGCTGAGCACAGGGGTAGAGCGAGGTGCTGCCCGCGCGCGGCGAAGTCATCGCCTTCGAGCACGACCCGATCCCCCTCAGCCTTACCTCCCGCCCCAGTGGGAGATTGCTGCAGTCGAGCGGCGTCTGCGTAACCACAGCCGGAGGGCAGGCGCTGGTTCGTACCCCCACCCTCCGCCCCCCTCCCCCATTGGAGAAGAGGGCGCTGTCTTCTCCCTCCCGCAGCGGGGGCGGGTTGGAGTGAGGGCTGTGCCTAGCGGGCAAACCACAACATCACCCCCAGCACAATCAAGACCCCAACTGTAAAGACCAGAGCGTAGGTGCGCACATACCCGGTTTGCAAGGCACGCACGCCGTTGGCCAAGCCGCCGAAGAAGCGGCCAACTCCCATCACCAACCCATCAACCCCTTGCGGGTCGAAAACGCGAGCCAGAAAATCGGCCAGCCGCTCGAAGCCGACTACCACCGTGCGCTGGTAGAGCCGGTCGAAATACCATGCTTCTTCCATCCCTTTCCAGATATCGCCGCTGTAGCGGTAGGCCGGATCTTTGCCGCCAATTTTGATCTTGGCCGCGTTGGAGGTGTACACCCACCAGCCGAGATAACCCATACCTCCCGCACCGGCTGTCGCGATCAACGCCAACCAGAGGTTAAATTCGCCGGCCTTTTCATGCAACACCGGTTCGAGCCAATCGGTCAACCAGTGCAGCGCCGGCACATTGATCGCGCCGCCAATGGTTGCGCCAACCGCCAGCACCACCAGCGGTACGGTCATCACCTGCGGGCTTTCGTGCGGATGATAGCTAGGATCGCGCTGCGTACCAAAAAAGACCAGCGCTACCTGCCGGCCCATATAAAAGGCGGTCAGCAGCGATGTCAGGAAGAGAAGAACAAAGATCGGCGTGTGGCCGTGGCTGATCGCATGGGCCAAAATCTCGTCTTTACTCCAGAAGCCGGCAAACGGCACAATACCGGCCAGCGCCAACGCGCCGATCACATACGTGCGGAAGGTGGTTGGCATCGCATCCTTCAACCCACCCATTCGCCGCATATCCTGCGTGTCGTGGGTACCGTGAATGACCGAACCGGCGGCGAGGAAAAGCAGCGCCTTGAAGATACCGTGGGTCAGCAGGTGGAAGATCGCGGCCACATACGCCCCCATGCCACAGGCCGCCACCATAAAACCCAACTGCGAGACGGTGCTATAAGCCAGCACCCGCTTAATATCCCACTGCGCCATAGCGGCGGTGCCGGCCAGCAGCGCTGTCAGCGCGCCGATCCATGCTACCCAGCCTTGGGTGGTAAACGATGCGACAAACAACGGCTCGGCGCGGGCCATCAAATAGACACCGCCGGTCACCATCGTTGCGGCGTGAATGAGTGCCGAGACCGGCGTCGGGCCGGCCATCGCATCGGGCAGCCAGACAAAGAGCGGGAACTGGGCACTCTTGCCAGTGGCACCGATCAGTAACAGGAACGAGATCGCTGTGCTGACGAAGATCGGCTGCCAATCGGGGCCGATACGCAGGCCGGCAATATCGCTAACTCGTTCGAGAAAGCCGAGCTGACCGCCTTCACCATCGCCATAAAAGTTGAGCGTGCCAAAATACGCGAATACCGCTAGCATAGCGAGAATAAAGGCCGCGTCGCCGATCCGGTTGACGACAAACGCCTTCACTGCTGCCGCACTGGCTGACTTGCGCTCAAACCAGAAACCAATGAGTAAGAAAGAACAGAGACCGACGCCTTCCCAACCGAGGAACAGCAGCAGCAGATTGTTCGCCATCACGAGGAAGAGCATCATCGTGACGAACAGATTGAGGTAGGCGAAATAGCGCACTACCCGCGGGTCGCCGTGCATGTAGCCGATTGAATAGACGTGGATCAACGCGCCGACGCCGGTAATCAACAGTGCCATCACTGCCGTCAGCGGGTCGAACATGATCGCAAACGGCACCCGGAAGCTGCCGGTATTGATCCATTCCCATGCCGTACTGACAATCCGCCGTTCTTCTGGTGGCATGCCGGCCAGCATCGCCACCGCAATCAGCGTCACTACAAACGCTGCCGCCACCAAGCCGCTCGCCACCAGACCCGCTTCGCGTTCGCGGCGAATAACGAACACATTCAACAAAAAGCCAATAAACGGCAGCAGCGGAATAAGCCAGATCAACAGTTCCATAGCCGGCTAGCCCTTCAATGTACTGACTTCATCGACATCTGCCGTGCGTTTGGTGCGGAAGATCGAGACGAGCAGCGCCAAACCGACCGCCACTTCAGCGGCAGCCACCGTAATCACGAAGAAGACGAGCACCTGCGCTTCCACCGCAAGCCGTTCACGGGCAAACGCGACCAGCGCCAAGTTGGCCGCGTTGAGCATCAACTCAACCGACATAAAGACCACAATCACATTGCGCCGGAGCAAGACGCCAAGCACACCGATAGTAAACAGAATGGCGCTGAGCAACACATAATACGAGGTGGGCACCATCAGATCTTCCTCCCGCGCTGATTCAAGACCACCACTCCAATCACCGCGATCAGCAGGATAAACCCGGTCACCTCAAACGGCAGCAGATACTCGGTGAAGAGCAGCGCCCCCAATGAGCGCGGATCGCTGAACTGGGCCAGCGCCTCACCGACTGGCGGCGGCGTGGTAGCACCACCCAAACCAACCACGACCGATACCACCAACAAGGCCAAGCCCAACAATAATGCCAACGGTTGCTGCCACGCAATCCGATCCGGCGCATCTTCCACCTTCTCGGCGCCCAACAACATCACCACAAACAGAAACAACACCATAATCGCGCCGGCGTAAACAGTGAGCTGGATCGCGAACAGAAAGGGAGCGCTCAACAACAAATACATTACCGAGATGGCGGTGAAGTTCAACAGCAAAAAAAGCGCGCTATGCACCGCATTGCGCGAAACCAGCATCGCCACCGCGCCGGTAATCGCGATCACGGCTGTGATGAAGAACAGGATTAAGTCCATACACCGTGCTCCAGATATTGCAACCGCAGAGGCGAACCAAGCTCCTCTGCGCCAGATCACAAATCAATCTTGGCCGGCGGGCTAGGTTGCCGGTTAAGCTGCTGCAAGATCGGCGGTGGCTCGCCGTGACCTTTATCTGGGGGCACGAGCAGCATCTCTTTGGTGTAGATGGCTGCGCGCCGGTCATAAAAACTCAACTCATACTGGTGCTCGAGCACAATGGCGTTGGTGGGACAGGCATCTTCGCAATAGCCGCAAAAGATGCAGCGCAGCATATTAATCTCATACACCGCAGCATACCGCTCGCCGGGTGAACGCGGGTTAGCGGGGTCATTTTCCGCCGGAATGACCAAGATTGCATCGGCGGGGCAGGCTGCGGCGCACAGCGCGCAACCGATGCAACGCTCTTGGCCGTTGGCGAAACGCTTCAGCTCGTGGCGGCCACGGAACCGCTCGCGCACCGGACGCTTAACTTCGGGATATTGCACCGTCACCGGACGCTTGAACATGTAGCGCAGCGTGGTTCCTAACCCTTTAACCAGTTCTTTGAGCATACGTCTATCCTTTCAGGCGATGCGCCGCATCGCCCCTACGATTGGGGAATCTGTATGTCGTTGACCAAGGTGACGTTATCCACCGGCTTGGGGGTGCGGTTGAAACCAATGGCAATCGCAATGGTTAATGCCCCCAAGCCGAACAAGACCCACGAATGCACCACCCGATCGGGAACAAGGACGATCACAACCGCAGTGTAGACCAGATTGAGCAAGCCGACCGGCAACAACCACTTCCAACCCAAATCCATCAAGCGATCGTAGCGCAAGCGCGGCCACGAAGCGCGTACCCAGACCGAGATGAACAAGAAGATGACGACCTTGAGCAAGAACGCGCCCAGCGAGACAAGACCAAAGACGATGCTACCGGCCACCGGCCCGGCCAGCGCCGTCACCTCCCGGCCCAGAATGTCGAGGCCGGGGAAGTTCCAGCCGCCAAAGAAGAAGGTGACGGCCAAGGCCGAGACAGCAATGAGTTTAATATATTCGGCCATAAAGAAGAGCGCGAATTTCATCGAGCCGTATTCGGTGTTGTAACCGCCAGTCAACTCTTGCTCAGCTTCGACCAGATCGAACGGCGCGCGCACCACTTCGGCAGTCGCCGCCACCATAAAGAGCACGAAACCGAGCAATTGCGGGATGATGCCCCACAAGCCGCCTTGTTGCTGCGTAACGATCTCGTGGGTAGAGAAGGTACCATAGGTCATCACCACGCTAAGCACCGCACACCCCAGCGCTAACTCATACGAGATGAGCTGCGCCGAGGAGCGGATGCCGCCGAGCATCGAGTATTTGTTATTCGAGGCCCAACCGGCCAGCGTGATGCCGTAGACGCCGATGCTGGTCACAGCCAGCACATAGAGCACTCCGATATTCAGATCGGTAATCTGCAAGATATTCCACAAATTGGCCCGCGCCGGATCATAACAGGCCTGATAATCCCAGTTAAGGTTGAGACAACCGAACGGAATGACGGCCCAAATGATCAGGGCCGGGATCACGGCAAGCGCCGGCGCCAACAGATAGACCGGCTTATCGGCCATTGCCGGCACGATATCTTCCTTAAAAAAGAGCTTGACAGCATCGGCAGCGGGTTGCAAAAAGCCCTTTGGCCCGGCCCGGTTGGGTCCGACACGGTGCTGCAAGCGCGCAAGGAGCCGGCGCTCGAACAGAGTCAAATAGGCGAAGGCTGTTGTCACCGCAAGGGTGATGACAAAGCACTGAATGACGATAATCAGAATGGTGAGCCAATCCATGATCGCTCCCTTTGTGGCATGATGCCCTCATTCCCCAACCCCTGCTCCCACAACGCGGGAGCAGGGGAGCGGTAGGTTACCGGAAACAGAATGCGCTTACCCCATCACCACTTTCGCCAGACTCACTCGTGTGCGCGGGCCGGTTTCGATAGCGGCTGCTTCAACGTCGGCCAACCCTGCTGGTAACAAGATTATGCCAGCCGGCAGATCAGCCAGCACCCGCGCCGGCAGCACCAATTCACCGGCAGCCGAGGCAAGCCGCACCCGATCGCCGCTGTGGATATTCAACTTGGCCGCATCATCAGCGCTAATCGCTACGTACCCTGCCGGTACGAGATTCTGCAACTTTGATCCGCGCAGGTAGCGGTCGCCGTCATAAGCTAACACCTGTTCGAGCAGTAGCAGCGGGCGGTCATCGGCAAAGCCAGTGACCGCGCCGGTGAAAGTCAAAGTCACGCCTTTAGCCAGCGCCGGCGGCAACACCAGACCTACCCCCTCATTGTTGGCATAGCTGGTGCCATCGTAGTAGATAGCGTCATCGGATTGGCGACCCCAACTACCGCCAGTGCCGGTAGCGGCTAAGGCAGCGTAGGTCATACCGGCATAGCCCGGCACTTTAGCAACGATCTCGGCGGCGACATCAGCCGCTACCACGTACTCCCATGCCTCGGCTGTGATCGAGATCGGGCCGTTACGCCCACCGCCAATCGGCACCATTGCCAGCGTTTGGGCCACTGCGGCGATGATTTGCCAGTCAGGCCGGACTTCACCCACCGGCGCGCAGGCTTGCCGCGAGCGTTGCACCCGCCGCTCGGCGTTAGTATACGTGCCTTCGCGTTCGGCGATACTAGCCGTCGGCAGCACCACATCGGCCAATTCGGCGCTCGCAGTGAGGAAGAGGTCTTGCACAACTACGAACTCAGCCGCTTCCAGCGCCGCGCGGGCGGCGGGCAGCTTGGCCGCCGGATCGATGCCGGCCAGCCAGATGGCGCGCACCTTGCCGGCCTGCGCTGCGGCCCAGATGCCGTTGGCATCGAGGCCAGCCTGTTTGCGCGGCACATAACCCGGCCCAGCATCGGGACGCACCCCCATCTCGATTGCGCCACGGCTATTGCCGCCCGGCAACAGAGCGATGAGACCATTGTTCGCTGTACCAGCCCGGCCAGTCAACAGCATCAATGCGGCGAGCGCTTCGGCCAGCGCCGGTCCGGCGCTGCGCGCTTCCCAACCGTAGACGATCAGGCTCTGCTCGGCGGCGAGAATATCTTGCGCCAGCGTTTCCAACTCTGCCACCGGCAACCCGCATGCCGCCGCAAGATCAGCGAGCTTCGACCGGCCAACCGCTCGGCGCAGATCATTCCACCCATGCACCCGATCGAGCGCTGCCGGCTTACCACCCGCTTCGAGCGCCGCCTTCAACAGGCCATGGACAAATGCCAATTCACCTTCGGGCCGGTAGCGCACCACCTTCGTTGCCGAACGGTCGAGCTTGGTCGGGCGTAGACCGGCGACAATCAGCTTGCCACCGCGCTGGGCAATCCCGCGCAGACGCAGCAGATAGAGCGGCGCTTCCTCTTCGGGATCGGCCCCCACTACCAACACCACCGTCCCCGCGCCGAGCTTGCTCAGATCGGTACCGGGGCCGGGCGCAAGCAGGCCGCCAATCTCATCAGGTGGGTGCGCTGCTGGGCCGCCGCTGCCGGTATCAATGTTCTCGCTGCCCAACTCGCGCAGCAGCTTCTGGAAGAGGTAAAGGTCTTCATTGCTCAGATGCGGCCCGGCTAAACCGGCCAAGGCATTGCCGCCGTGCCGCGCCCGGATAATCGTCAACTGATCGGCCACCACCTCAAGCGCCTCGTCCCAACTGACCGGCACCAGTTTGCCATCGCGCCGCACCAACGGCGTGGTCAGACGATCGGGCGACTCGATAAAGCGATGGCCATAACGGCCCTTATCGCAAATCCAGATATCGTTCACCGCCGCATTCTCGCGCGGCATCACCCGCATGAGGCGGTCGTGGCGCATATCGAGGGTGAGGTTACAACCAACCGGGCACAGCGTGCAGACCACCGGCTTGCTCTGCAACTCCCACACCCGCGCCTTAAAGCGGAAATCGCTGCTGGTGAGTGCGCCTACCGGGCAAATATCGGTTGTATTGCCCGAGAACTTGCTGTTAAAGGGCGGATCCGACTTCGAGATAATCATCCAATTGCGGCCCCGGTTATCAAAACCGAGCACCGGATCATCGGCAATTTCGTCTTGGAAACGGACGCAGCGCCCGCAGAGAATGCAGCGCTCGCGATCGAGGTAGATCAAGTCGCCCAGCTTGACCGGCTTCTCGAAATGCACTTTATCGTTATAATCGAAACGTGAAACCGCCGGCCCCCAACCCATTGTCAAGTTCTGCAACGGGCACTCGCCACCTTTGTCGCACACTGGGCAATCGAGCGGGTGCGAGGTGAGCAAAAATTCGAGAATACCGCGTTGGGCAAACTTCACCTGCTCAGTGGTCGTCTGAACCACCATCCCCGGACTCACCGGCGTGGTGCAGGCGGTTTGCAACTTGGGCATCATCGCAATGACCGGCTGGCCATTGGCGTCAAGCACCGGCTGGCGCGTAGCCGGATCGATCTTTGGCGTACCGACTTCAACCAAACACATCCGGCACATACCGACCGGCTTGAGGCGTGGATGGTAGCAGAAGACCGGGATTGCGATCCCAGCTTGGCGAGCCGCATCAACAATATTGGTACCGGCAGGCACCGTTACCCGCACTCCATCAATGGTAAGCGTCACATCTGGCATTGTAGGTGACCCTATTCTAGTAACGGATGGATGACCCCTTACCCCCAACCCCGCTCCCTGTAGACGGGGAGCGGGGAGCCACTGTATCGCGGAATGGAGAGGGGAAAGGCCATCGCTACATCTCACTCCCTACGCCCCACTCCCTACCTCCCTGCGTTGAGCTACCGGTGAGCCATGAGCGGAATATGATGACCATTCCGGTGGCTGCTCTGTTTCACCAGCGCCTCGAATTCGTGCGGGAAGAGCTGCAACGCGCTCTTGATCGGCATGACAGCGCTTTCGCCGAGCAAGCAGAAGCAGTTGCCGGCCATCTGGCGATAGATGCTGTGCAGCGTATCAATATCGGCAGTGGTGGCATGGCCCTCTTCCACCATGCGATGAAGCACGCGCACAAGCCAATGCGTGCCCTCGCGGCAGGGAGTACACTTGCCGCAGCTCTCGTGCTTGAAGAATTCGTCCATCTTATAGGCGACATGCGGCGCTGAGACGGTATCGTTAAGCACAATCACCGCGCCGGAACCGAGCATCGAACCAGCGGCGGCGACGCTCTCGTAATCGAGCGGCACATCGAGATGCTCAGCGGTGAGCCACGGCGCAGATGCGCCGCCGGGAATGATAATCTTCACCGGACGGCCTCCCTTCATCCCGCCGCCATATTCGGGCGATTCGATCAGTTCGCGCAAGGGTACGCCGAAGGGCAGCTCGTAGTTGCCGGGACGGTTGACGTGACCGCTGAGCGAAAAGCATTTAGTGCCGGGGCTCTTCTCAGTGCCGTGCGAGCGGTACCACGCCACGCCTTTCTCGACAATGCGCGGCACGTTAGCCAGCGTCTCGACATTGTTGATGATCGTTGGCTTGCCGTACAGACCGGCCACGGCGGGGAAGGGTGGCTTGAGGCGCGGCTGACCAATCTTGCCCTCTAGCGACTCCATCAAGGCCGTCTCTTCGCCGCAGATGTAGGCACCGGCACCGCGATGGACGTAGATATCGAGATCGAAATCGGTGCCGAGAATCTTCTTGCCAAGAAAGCCGGCAGCATAGGCCTGCGCAATCGCCCGTTCGAGCGTGCGCGCCGCAGCAGCGAACTCGCCACGCATATAGATATAGGCCACATTGGCCTCGATGGCGTAGGCCGATAATGCCACCCCTTCGATCAACTGGTGGGGATTCTTGTCAATAATCTGATGGTTATTGAACGTCCCCGGCTCAGACTCGTCGCAATTGCAGAGCAGGTAACGCGGATAGACGCCTTTGGGCAAAAAGCCCCACTTAATGCCAGTGGGAAAGCCGGCACCGCCGCGCCCGCGCAGACCCGACTCTTTCACCATCTGGACAATATCAGCCGGCGTCTTCTCGGTCAGCGCATAGCGATACGCTTCCCAGCCGCCGTGGCGACGATAGACTTCAAAATCGGCAATATCGGGAATATCGAGTTCCCGCATCACAATATGTTCACTCAGCCCCATCGCACCCAACTTTCTAGCGCGCCAAACAGCAGCGGCGCGGCATCACAACGGCGAGGCCTTACGAGTATCCGAACGATCCAGCCCGGCATCGGCTTCGGGAGCAACCGAGGATGGCGGAGAGGCCGGCGCAGCGGGTGGTTCGATCACGAACTCACGTGGACGGTAGGGTGAAAACCGCTCGATCTGCACCAGCCGGCCGTCGCGAGTAAACTCATAATCTTCGGCGAAACGGCCACTAACGCCACGCTTGCGCGCTTCAGCGGCGCGAGCACGCAGATCGTTCAACAGCATTTGCACCCGATCAGGGGTGACATCGTACACATAATCGAGGTTCGCTTGCAACACCGGTGCGCGGTCGCACGCAGCTAGACACTTCACCCGCTGCAAGGTGAACATCCCGTCGGACGTGGTCTCGTCTTCGCTAATGCCGAGTGTCTGCTTAAGCGCCGCGATCAGCTCCTCGGCGCCGCAGTAACAGCAAGGCACGTCATCGCACACTTGCAGCACCCACGTCCCGACCGGACGATTGTAGAAGAGGGTATAAAACCCAACCACCTCAAAAACATCGGTGGCCGGCAATGCTAAAATCGCCGCCACCTCACGGATAGCATCATCGGTCAGATAGCCGTATGTGTCTTGGGCAAGGTATAACAACGGCAACACTGCGCTGCGCTTGCTGGCGTAGCGAGCGATAATTGCCTCGATTTCAGCTTGATGGATTTCAAGTAGCGTCACGGTCTCCTCCGTGGACAGATATGGATGGCCCCTCACCCCTAGCCTCTCTCCCCGTGGACGGGGAGAGGAGAGCTGCTTAGTGTCCTGCATTGGCATTGTGACCCGCACTCAGTCTCGCTCCCGCTCGCAGGGGAAGCAGAGCTGCGAAACGACCGCAAAGACCCACCTAGTTTTTGCCCCTGTTGCGGCTATTCGTTTGTTTGCGCTCGTCCCCGGCCCCGCTCGCGTCGGAAAGGGTTAACACGCTCTGCACCTATTGTAGCGCGTGCTCGCCCCCGGCCCCACGCTCGCTCGCGTCGGAGAGGGGGTGATCTTTCAACGATCCACCTCACCGAGCACTGGATCAAGGCTGGCGATGAGTGCAACTAGATCGGCCACCAACCGGCCCTTGGCCATGTGAGCCAGACTCTGCAAATTGATAAACGATGGCGCGCGGAAATGAACCCGCCACGGTTTAGGGCTGCCATCGCTCACCACATAGCAGCCAAGGATGCCGCGAGGAGACTCGATGCTGACATAGGCATCGCCGCGCGGCGGCTTGAAGCCCTCGGTCCACAACTTAAAGTGGTGGATGAGCGACTCCATGCTTTCGGTAATCTCACGTTTGGGTGGCGGAGCAACTTTGCGGTTTGGCGTCACCACCGGCCCCGGCCCCAACTCGCGCAGCCGCTCGGTCGCCTGCTGCACGATTTTGACACTTTGGCGCATTTCGGCGATGCGTACACGATAGCGGTCGTAAATATCACCGTTCTTCCCGATCGGAATTTCAAACGAATACGTCTCGTAACCGCTATAGGGCATCGCCTTGCGCACATCGTAAGCGACGCCAGTCGCGCGCAGATTGGCGCCGGTGAGGCCAAGGGCAATCGCCGATTGGGCATCGATCACACCCACGCCGACGGTGCGTTCAAGCCAGAGCGGGTTTGCGGTCAGGAGATCCTCGTACTCGTCAATACGGGATGGCATAATAGCGAGGAACTGCTCGACGGTAGGAATGAAATCCGCCGGCAGGTCGTAGGCGAGACCGCCGATGCGGAAATAGCTGGTCATCATGCGCGCACCGGAGACCAGCTCGAAGATATCGAGAATCTGCTCGCGCTCGCGGAAGGCGTAGAGGAAGACGCTCATCGCCGCCAGATCAAGCGCATGGGTACCGAGCCAAACCAGATGCGAGGAAAGGCGCTGCAACTCGGTAAGCAAGACACGAGCGATCTGAGCGCGTTCGGGAATCTCAACATCAAGCAATTTCTCGACCGCCAGCGCATAGCAGAGATTATTCGAGAGCGGGGCCAAATAATCCATGCGGTCGGTCAACACCACCGCCTTCTGGTAGGTCTTACTCTCCATCGTCTTCTCGATACCGGTATGAAGATAACCGACATCGGGGGCGACGTTGACCACGACTTCGCCATCGAGTTCGAGCACCAAGCGTAACACGCCGTGCGTGCTAGGGTGGTGCGGCCCCATATTCAGCACCATCGTCTCGGTGCGACCAGCGAGGGCCGGCTCAATGATCTGTTGGGGGGTAGGGACAGTAATCGGTTCGGCCATACACTACTCCCTCGCAAACGGCTTGCGCGCGTAGATACGGTCTTGGTTAAACGAAAACGCAATCTCTTCGTCGCCGAGCGGATGATCCTTGCGCAGCGGGTGACCAATCCAATCATCGGGCAGCAAGATCCGAGTGAGCGAGGGATGACCGGTGAAGGTGATCCCCAGCAAATCGAACGTCTCACGCTCTTGATAATTGGCGGTCGGGAAGAGTGGCGTCAGCGAAGGAACCGCCGGGTTCGGCTCATCGCACCCAACCTTCAAACACACGCGATGGCGATGGCGCATACTGGTGAGGTGGGCCACTACCTCGAAGCGCGGCTTGCGGCCAAGATAATCAACCCCACAGAGATTTTCGAGGAAGGTATAGGCAAGCTCTGGATCGTCGCGCAGCAACTGGGCCGCAGCCAGATAGCCAGCCGGTGTCAGAGTCACGCTCAGATCGCCTCGGAACTCACTCACTGCCAGAATCTCTTTGCCAAGCTGCGCGCGCAACGCGGCAAGCACCGTCTGATTATCCATATTACTTCACCTGCATAAGCGGATGCTCAATCCGGATCGGCGCTTCCTTCTTGCCGTTAATCTTCTCACGCATTACCTTCTGGTGGAGCATCATAATGCCATCGATTAAGGCTTCAGGGCGCGGCGGGCACCCGGCGACGTAGACATCGACCGGCACCACCTCATCGACACCTTGGACGATGGCATAGTTATTGAAAATACCGCCGCATGCCGCACAATCACCCATCGCGATGACCCACTTGGGTTCGGGCATCTGGTCATACAGCCGGCGCACAACCGGGGCCATCTTGCGCGACACGCGCCCAGCGACGATCATCAGATCGGCTTGGCGCGGTGATGCGCGGTTCAACTCCATGCCAAACCGCGAGAGATCGTAATTACTCGCCTGCGCGCCCATCATCTCAATGGCACAACAGGCGAGACCAAACAGCAATGGCCACATCGCATTCGTGCGCCCCCAATTGACGACCGTTTCAAGCGTAGTGGTGACAATGCCCAGATTGCCGGCCTTCTCTTCTATTCCCATCGCAACGCTCCCTTCTTCCATTCATAGACAAAGCCGACGAGCAGCACTAGAAAGAAGACCCCCATCACGGCGAGGCCAGCTGGGCCAAGGTCGCGGAAAACTAGCGCAAACGGATAAAAGAAGACGACTTCAATATCGAACACGATGAAGAGCATCGCCACGACATAGAACTTGACTGGAATACGACGGATCGCCGGCCCCACCGGATCCATGCCTGACTCGTAGGGCGCAAGCTTGCGCGGCGTGCTGCGACGCGGGCCAAGCAAAGCCGAGGAGGTGATAACGAAGGCAGCGATGAAAACGGCAATCAGAAAAAGAATCAGAACCGGAACATAAGGCTCAAACATAAGCGGCCTCACAGCGTGCAAACGCGAAACCCGGCAGCGCGGGCAGAAGTGTCAATGGAATTATACCTGTCTTCAGACTTGTGTCAATCAGCACGATCTAAGGAAATTGCCGGTGCGATCTATCTGAAAACACCCGTGCAAAACGAGGCAGAGACGCAGCGCAGAGGTTTTTAAACGCAACGGCGCAGAGGGCGCAAAGGTTTTAGGGAATGGTTGGGTCACAAGCGCACTGATACCATCTCCAAACCCCTTCGCGCTCTTTGCGTCTTTGGGCTAACCCCTTCGCGTCTTTACGTTAACCCCTCGGCGCCTCACAATTCCGTGCAGGAAGTGTGCAGATATTGGACATTTCATTGAAACTACGTTGCAACATTAGACAGTAGTCAAGACGGCAATTGTCGGCTATAATACAGGCCGCAATCTATTGTAAGGTGTGAAGGAGTAGAGCAATGAACTCGACGCCAGCAGGCGAGGCCATTCAAATCATTAACGGGCGCTTGCAGGTACCCGATCACCCGATCATCCCCTTCGTCGAAGGCGATGGTACCGGTCGCGATATCTGGCGGGCCAGCGTGCGTGTATTTGATGCGGCAGTTGCATTGGCCTACGGTGGCAAGCGCAAGATTGAGTGGGTCGAGGTCTTGGCGGGTGAGAAGGCTTTCCAGCAGACCGGCAACTGGCTGCCGGATGAGACGATCGAGATCTTCCAGAAGTATCTGGTCGGGATCAAAGGCCCGCTGACCACACCGGTCGGCGGCGGCATCCGCTCGCTGAACGTGGCCCTACGTAAGCATCTCGACCTCTATGTCTGCCAGCGTCCAGTACGCCACTTCCCCGGCGTGCCCTCACCGGTTAAGCACCCGGAAAAGGTTGACATGGTGATCTTCCGCGAAAACACGGAGGATGTCTACACTGGGATTGAGTATCGGGGCGGCAGTGCCGAGGCAGCTAAGATTATCGAGTTCTTGCGGCAGGAATTTCCCAAAGACTTTGAGAAGATTCGCTTCGGTACCCCCGAACAGACTGATGCATTCCGCCGGTTGATCGGCGAGGAGCCAGAAGGCAAGGTCGAATTAGGCATCGGCATCAAGCCGATCAGCCGCATCGGCACCGAGCGGCTAATGGCAGCAGCGATTCAATACGCCATCAACTACAAGCGGAAAAGCATCACTATCATGCATAAGGGGAACATCCAGAAGTTCACCGAGGGCGCCTTCCGCGATTGGGCATACGAGTATGCCGAGCGCGCCTTTGGCGATTATGTCTATACGTGGGCGCAGTGGGAGCGCACCAAGGCGGCGCGCGGTGAGGCGGCGGCTAACGCCGAGCAGAAAGAGGCACTGGCCAGCGGCAAGATTCTGGTCAAGGACACAATCGCCGACATTATCTTCCAGCAGGTGCTGACGCGGCCCGACGAGTTTGATGTCATTGTCGCACCAAACCTCAACGGCGACTACCTCTCGGATGCGCTGGCGGCGCAGGTAGGCGGCATCGGCATCGCTCCCGGCGGCAACATCAACTACGTTACCGGTCACGCCATCTTTGAAGCGACCCACGGCACGGCGCCGAAGTATGCAGACCTCGATAAGGTCAATCCCGGCTCGGTCATCTTGTCGGGTGAGATGATGCTCCGCTATATGGGCTGGACGGAAGCAGCCGATCTGATCATCGCTGGCCTTGAGCGCACGATCGCCGACAAGACCGTCACCTACGACTTCGCCCGTTTGATGGAGGGTGCGCGGGAGGTGAAGACATCAGAGTTCGGCAGCTTGATCATCGCCAATATGGAGAAGATCGCTGCTGGGCAGGTGCCACACCCCGAAGAGACCTTTGGGCCGGAGATTCTGCGCCGAGCTGACGGCAAGGTCTATCCACACGATAGCGTGGGGGCGGTGATGACGCGGGCGGTGGTGGCCGTACCGGCTGAGGCGTCATTGCGCGAGACAGCGATCTATATGCGCGGGCGCAACATTCACTCGGTGATCGTCAAGCCTGACGCGAGCGGGCAGTGGGGCATTATGACGATGCGTGACGTGCTGAAGAAGGTGGTACGCGAGGGTCGGGCTGTGAATGGTCTGACTGTCGGTGATTTAACTACGCGGCCATTGCTGAGTGTTAGCCCTGAGACTCCGATTGCCGAGTGCGCGGCGTTGATGGTCGAGCGCAACATCCGCCGGCTGGCAGTGGTTGAGAACGGCGAACCGATTGGGATCATCTCGGAGACTGATATCTTCAGCCACGTCGCGGAGTAAAGGCGCAGAGGGTTTAACGCCAAGGCGCAGAGGGCGCGAAGATTTGATTAATGGTTGGAGCACAAGCGTGCCTGTACCATTCCCTAAAAACCTTCGCGCCCCCTCCATTTCCTTTGCGTTAAGCTTCTTTTCGCCCTTTGCGTCTTGCTGTAGCCGGTTGATGACGCAATGGATTCCGTTTTTGAGCAGCCGTTCGCCGAAATTGATGACGAGCGCTAGCTTAAGACCAGATAAGCGCAAGTAGGTGAGGGCTTGAGCCGTGAATATTTCGTGATAGGTTTCGACGGCCTTGCACTCAACGATGACCAACCTACCGACGAGCAGATCAACCCGCAGCGGTGCGGCGAGGGTTGTGTGTTTGTACTTGACTTGACATTTCTGGTGCTCAACATCAATACCGGCTTAAGATAGCTCCCACCCGAGAGTTCTTCGTAAACTCGTTCGAGCAGACCTACCCCGCCAAGGATACGATGCACCTCGATCGCGGCAGTAATAACGTGTCGGCTTAATGGATTCTCGTCTATTGTCGCTTCCTGTGCAAGTAAAACGGTTCCTGTATATGAAACCGTTTCATCCGGTTACAAGATGCGGTGAAAAGACGCGAAGGCGGCAAAGGGCGCCAAGCCTTGAGAAGGGGGCGACGAGTGTATTTGTACCGTGCCAACCCAACCTTCGCGGCCTGTGCGATCGTTGCGCCTTGCGGTTCCCAATCCTCTGTGTCTACAGATCGCTGAATGCGGCACCAATGAGGGCGATCCCTTCCTCGATCCGATCACTCGATTGAAAACTGAACGCAAGCCGAATCGCATTATCGCCGTAACCGGGTTCGGCAAAGCAGGCAGTACCGGGCAAGAATTCGGCGCCGCGGGCACGGGCAGCGGTGAGCAACGCATTGGCGCTGACCCCTGCCGGCAGTGTGACCCAGATGAAAAAGCCACCCACCGGCAGCACAAAGCGCGCTTCGGCGGGGAAATGGCGGCGAATCGCTGCGGCCATTATGGCGCATTTGCTGGCATACTGCTGCCGAAGAGCGGCAATGTGCCGTTCGAGCCGGCCTTCGGCGCTAAAGCGGGCGACAACGCGGGTGATAAAGGGGCCGGTGGTACCTTCGGCTTTGACCATGAGCAGGCGGTCGATGATTTCGCGGCGGGCATGCACCCAGCCAATACGCAGGCCGGGGGCGAGAATCTTCGAGTATGTACCGACACGAATAACCCAACCCTCCTTATCAAGGGCCGCTAAAGAAGGTAGCGATTCACCACCAAAACGCAGGTCGATGTACGCATCATCTTCAACAACCGGCACACCGTATTCAGCAGCCAACGCCACCACCTGTCGGCGCCGGTCGAGGCTGAGGGTGACGCCGGTCGGGTTGTGGAAGGTGGGAATGGTGTAGATAAACTTGGGCCGCCGGCCATCGGCGGCGAGGCGGCGTAAGACATCGGCTAGCGCCGCGACATCCATCCCGTGCTCGTCAACCGGTACTGTTACCAGCCGGGCGCCACTCTGGGCAAACCGCTTGACCGCACCGAGAAAGCTCGGCCCTTCGATAATCACCACATCCCCCGGCTCAACAAAGATTTCGGGCAAGAGGGCCAGAATCTGGCCGGAGCCATAACCCACTAGCACCTGTTCGGGTTGGGCCTCCACCCCCTCGGCGCATAAACGGGCTACGATCTGGTCAGTCAGACCGGGGTAGGACAGCGCATAATTGAGCGACTCGGCGGCCTCGTAGGCTAACACCTCGGCGGCGGCGGCCATCAGCTCGGCGCGGGGGAAGAGGGCGGGGTCGGCGAGGCCGTAGGCAAGGCTGATCAACGGGCGGGCCGGCTCGCCAGCAGCGCCGAAGAGCGGTGGCGTCACATTGCGCACGCGGGCGGCGAACAGATCAATGAGACGGTCGGCGGTTGCAGTCATGAATGTATACTCCTTCATCACTTAAGCATAAGGCGCAAAGCGAGCAAAGACACGTAGAGAACGCTAAGGATGATAAACGCAAAGGCGCAGAGAAAGCCAAAAGCGCGAAGGTTTTTTGGAATGGGACAAGCACACTTGTGCGCCATACAACATACTTTGCGCCCTTTGCGATCTACGCGTCTTTGCGTTAAAAAACACTTTGCGCCCTCAGTATCCGGCCTGCTTGTCAACAACGTTGATCATCGGCTCGTCATTTAGAAACGCCCACAGATTCCGGGCGAAAATATCCAGCGTGCGCGCCCGAATATGCGGCGAACTCCACGAGATATGCGGGGTGACAAAGACATTCGGCAGCTCCCAGAAGAGGCTATCGGGCGGCAACGGCTCGTGGGCGAAGACATCGAGACCGGCGCCAGCGATACGGCGATCGCGGAGGGCAGCGATCAGCGCGGCTTCGTCAACGATCTCGCCGCGGGCAATATTGATCAAATAAGCATCAGGCTTCATCAGCGCCAGCTCTGCTCTACCAAACATGCCGCGCGTCAGGGGCGTGAGCGGCGCGGCGATGACCACAAAATCGGTCTCGGGGAGGAGTAATCTCCATTCCCCCTCACCAACCACCCGCTCGACACCGGGCATGGGGCGCGGGTTGCGGCGCGATCCCCATACCCGCATACCAAAGGCGCTGGCCCGTTCGGCGATGGCTTGGCCAATCTGGCCCAGACCGATGATCAGCATCGTCGCGCCAGCCAATTCGCGCAGTTGCATGTCTTGCTCGCGCCACTGGTGGGCGGCTTGCAACTGGTGCAGGCGAGCGGCTTGCTTAACGTGGCTAAGAGCGAACAGCATAACAAATTCGCTGATCGGAATGGCATGCACACCGGCGGAGTTGGTCACGATGATGTCGCGCTCGAGCACTTCGGGGATGAGCGAACCGTCAACACCGGCACGAGCAATGTGAATCCAGCGCAAGGCCGGCATCTGGCGTACCAAACGGGCCAACTGCTCGGCGGTAAAAAACCAGCGCAAGAGCACTTCAGCATCGGCGATCGGTGCTTCCGGTTCGCCGTGCTGATCGTACCAAACAATGGTTGCCTGCGGCGCGACGGCTTCAAGGCGAGGGATGAGTTCATCGCGTAGCAGACCGGGCAACACGAGCTTCATGGAGTCTCCTCAAGGATGCGTGATGGAACGGTTCCAAAGGTATTGTACCCAATCTACGGAAAAGGCTGATCAGTCAAGAGAATGGTTCAGAGAGGGAGAAGGCGCAGAGCATGGTTAACGCAAAGGCACCAAGAACACAGAGGGCGCGAAGTATTTTATAGGTGAAGCCAAGCGCGCTACTACCCCTGCCAACAAAAACCTTTGCATGCTTTGCGCCCGTTGCGTCTTTGCGTCAAAACTCTTTGCGTCTTGGCCTCCTCTGCGTCGTTGCTTCGTCGTTACTTGCGCAGAATCGCGTTTCCGCCTATAGTGATAGCATTCGCCGGGAAGCGAATCTTGCCCGGCTTGTGTTATGTTGTCGCAAAAAAAGCTATCACGAGGAGCATATTAGCATGGCAGCGGGAACAACTTCAGATCTGCGCAACGGGATTGTGATTCGCTACAACAACGATCTCTATCAGGTCGTCGAATTTCAGCACGTCGCGCCGGGCAACTGGCGCGCCTTTGTCCGAATGAAGATGAAGAGCCTAACCACCGGCAAAGTCATAGAAGATCGAGTACGAGCCGGGGCTGAAATCGACATCGTGCGCATCGAGCGCCGCCCCATGCAGTACCTCTACCGCGAGGGCGACAACTTCATCTTTATGGACAACGACACCTTCGATCAGATTCCGGTCTCGGCGGAGCTGGTGGGTGACGCGGTGAAGTTTATGAAAGAGAACGAGACGGTCGATCTGGTATACGACGCTGACAAGGATGTAATCATCGGCGTTGAGCTACCGATCTTCGTCAACCTGAAGGTGGTGGAGACGACGGTGGCGGTGCGCGGTGACACAGCAACAAACGTTACCAAGCCAGCCACGCTAGAGACAGGGGCGGTGATTGAGGTACCGGCATTCATTAATGAGGGTGACGTGTTGAAGATTGACACCCGCACCGGCGAATACATTACGCGGGTGTGAGGTTGGGGCGTGTAAAAAATATTGTAGCGACGCATAGTCGTGCGTCGCTACAATATTTTTTATTATCAACGGATTAGAAATCGTCGTCTGGCACTGACGGCGTATTATTGGTCTTCTTAGGTTCGGGGGCATCGACGATCAGCGCCTCGGTGGTTAAGACCATTCCGGCGACGCTAATCGCATTCTCAAGCGCGGTACGCACCACCTTAGCCGGATCGATAATGCCAGCCTGCATCAGATCAACGTAAGCGCCGGTCATCACGTCGTAACCGAAGTGATGGTTGTTATGCTTACGTTGCTCGTTGCGCACATTCTCGACTACCACCGAACCATCTTCGCCAGCGTTGGTCGCGAGCTGGCGCAGCGGCTCTTCGAGGGCGCGGCGGAGCATATTGAGCGCCATACGCTCCTCTTCAAATTGGGTCGTGACGTTATCGAGCGCCGGGATAGCATTTAGCAGAGCGACACCGCCACCGGGCACGATACCCTCTTCGACCGCAGCGCGAGTCGCGTTGAGCGCGTCTTCGACGCGGGCCTTGCGCTCCTTCATCGCCGGCTCGGTCGGTGCGCCAACTTTGATCACGGCCACGCCACCCGACAGCTTCGCCACCCGCTCTTGCAGCTTCTCGCGGTCGTAATCCGAGGTTGTGGTCTCGATCTGCTGCTTGAGTTGGGCAATGCGAGCCTGAATCGCTTGCTTATCGCCGTGGCCTTCAACGATAACCGTGTTATCCTTATCGGCCTTGACACGGCGGGCGCGGCCAAGGTCTTGCAGGGTCGCGCTCTCAAGCTTGCGGCCAATCTCCTCGGAGATGACCGTACCGCCAGTAAGGATCGCGATGTCTTGCAGCATCGCCTTACGCCGATCACCGAAGCCGGGGGCCTTCACCGCCAGCGCGTTGAGCGTACCGCGCAGCTTGTTGACCACCAGCGTCGCCAGTGCCTCTCCGTCCACATCCTCGGCGATCACGAGCAGATCCTTCTTGCCACTGTTCAGCACCGCTTCAAGGATGGGAAGCAGATCCTTGATCGAGCTAATTTTCTTATCGGTAATCAGGATATACGGCTCGTCGAGCACTGCCTCCATGCGGGCCGAGTCGGTGATGAAGTAGGGCGAGATATAACCACGGTCGAACTGCATACCCTCGACCAGCTCGTGCTCGAGATGGGTGCTCTTGCCCTCTTCGACCGTCACAACGCCATCGCGGCCAATCTTATCCATCACGGTCGCCAGCAACTCGCCAACCTCAGCATCTTGCGCCGAGATGGTGGCTACATTGCGGATCTCATCGCGGGTCTTGAGAGTGATCGCCTGCTCTTTGATCCGCGCCACCAAGGCTTGCCCACCCTTATCGAGACCGCGCTTGAGCAGCATCGGGTTGGCGCCAGCGGCTACCAGCTTCAGGCCCTCATTGATGATCGCTTGGGCCAACACAGTCGCCGTAGTAGTACCGTCACCGGCGACATCGTTCGTCTTGACAGCGGCCTGCTTGAGCAGTTGTACGCCAAGGTTAGCGAACGGATCCTTCAGCTCAATCTCTTTCGCGACGCTCACACCGTCGTGGGTGACGGTCGGCGCACCCCACTTCTTATCGAGCGCAACATTACGACCACGCGGGCCAAGCGTCGTCTTGACCGCGAGGGCAAGGGTATCAATGCCGTGTTTCAGTGCAGTACGAGCTTGCTGATCGAAGATCAGTTGCTTCGCCATATCACCTACTCCTGAATGATGCCAAGAATATCCTTCTCTTGTAGGATCAGATACTCTTCCTCATCGATCTTGAACTCAGTGCCAGCATACTTCGCGAAGAGAACGTGCTGACCGACCTCAACGCTCATCGGGATGATCTTACCATCATCCGCACGCCGGCCCGGTCCCACCGCGATCACCTCGCCCTCCATTGGGCGCTCTTTACTCGCGGTATCGGGCAGGAAGATGCCACCTTTGGTCTTCTCTTCCCGCGGCTTGGGTTTCACCACTACCCGATCATGCAACGGTCGAACTTGCACAGGCAACCTCCTGTTGTCTGAGTACGGGGCGTCGAGCAAGCGACGCCCCAGTGCGACTAGCTAGCGGCTTGCCCAGCGCTGCGCGGCGTCGCTATCGACTGGCGTTGCCGGCTGAACAGCGCGAAGGCGACAGCAACCAGTACGAGGATCAGGCCGACCCAGAAGGTCTGCGGTTGCGGCAAAGCAATGCCGAGCACGCGGTCAAGCGAGTAGGCGCCGGGAGACCACAGACCCATTACCGCAGCTAGCACTGCGAGCACAAAGCTGTACTCGCTGCCGCCATTGCTGATCCACAAGCCATGCGACCAGTGGACGAGGGCAATCGCCGCGATCATCACGGCAATGATCGCCAGCGGGCCAATCGGATGGAGAAGGCCGAGGGCGAAGAGCAACCCGCCACCGAACTCAGCCAAACCGGCCATCAGCGCCCAGAAACGGGGTGTGCGTAGACCCATGCTCGCCAACCAATCAGCGGTGGCGCGCAAGCCTTGGCCACCAAACCAGCCAAACAACTTCTGCGCACCGTGGCCCATCATCAGTAAGCCGATGACCACTTGCAGGATGAGCAGGCCAAGATCCATCGTCATCGCGTACCACCTCCTTGATCGTCAACGCACAGCAGTGCCACACTTACGCGCTACACTGATGAAGCGATGATGATTCAAACAGGCGTACATCCATGCAGATAAAGAAGCGATGTTAGATCGCTATCAGCGGAGTGTTAGTAATGTGTTAGAAGTTTTGCAGGGGCACACGGCAGGGTGCCCCCCACCCTCCACCCCTCACCCCAGCCCGCTCCCCAGAGGGGAAAGACGGCAAGAATCCCCCACCCCAATCTTACCCCTCTACAGTCTAGCCTGACCCCTCGTCCACGCTTACTTCGTCACCCACGCGGTATCGCTCATCCCGGCTCATCACTACAACACCAAAGCCATACTGCTGAGCCTGCACCACTGCCAGCCAAGGATGACAACGGTAGGCAAGGGCCAGACCAACCAACAACCAGTATGGCAACTTACCGCTCAGAATTACACCAAGCTCGGGATCAAGAGGCGGAGCAATTATCGTTCGCATTTCATCGTAATCAAGATACGGTTGGAGGGGTTGCACTTCGAGCCACGAACAGGTCGACTGCGTGCGCAGACGCCATTGCAGCAATGACGCAGAGGGGTGACCAAGAGCGACAACTGATGGCTGCACCCATCCCAACCGCGGATCGAATAGAAACACTTCGTGGGACGCGGCATGCAAGGCTAGAGCCGCGTACAGCCAGTTAGGCCCACGACCGTAGAGAGACAACGCGATGGCCGGCACTTCAGTGAACACCTGCGGCAGATCGGACGGCTGCCAAAGCCGGCCTGCACTACCAACAACGTGTGCCAGCCGGTCAAGATCAACCACCAGTTCAGTCGGCGCGTGTTGGAAATGGCGTCTCTTCAGCTCTTCGGAAGAAAACGTAAACAAACGAGTCAAACGCTCACTCAACTTTGTCACCATCACACCATTAGGAGGACGTTGACGTTCCAACCCACTAATAACGCCACGCAACACCGGAGTCTCCTCATCAATCCGGTCCGCTCCGTGCAGCACCGACTGCAACTCAGCAATCACGCTCAAACCGCACCGCTCAGATCGCTCACGCCATTCACTCAACCCATTTGGTGATGCCGCTAACAGTACCGCGTGCGTACAAGCGCGCAATATCTGCTCTTGTTCAAGCGTTGGCTTTCCACCCACATCAACCAACAATGGCAAATGTCGCTGCGCAATATCGCGATGCACCCGTTCTACAAACTCATTGCTAAACTGCCCTTTCTGGCGCAACAACCGCACCTGCTCGGCAGAGGTCTCTTGAATCCAATCGCCCTCGCCATCGGGACAAGCGCGCAACACATAGTGTTCCACCCTTGCCGCACGCAACATCTGTGATAATCGATACACCAATACCGATTTGCCACTATGTGGCGGCCCACCTATCATCACTGCCGGAAACGACTGCATTGCTCATTCCATCTAATTTAGAAGTGCTAAATAATTCACACCATCGTTGCGGTACGTAGCATAAACCGACCAAACTATCGATGGCTTTTCTGGCCACCATGAGCCTATTTTGGCTCAACGACTATGCTATCATGCTGCGTATCGAGTTTAAAACAAAAAGGTATGACATTGAGCACATCAGCAGTATTACAACCGGCGACGCTCATTGCCACCCTCGGCGGCCAACCCCAAGTCGTCACATTTGCACTCGACGCTTTACTTGCACAGGGCGACGTAATTGACGAAGTATACATCGTTCATCTTGCGCTCGCCAATCCACACACTCGGCAGGCATGGCAGCGCCTGCAAGCCGAATTCACCGACGACTACTACGCCGGTCAGCGCTGCCGACTACGCCGCGTCCCTATCCGTATCAATGGCGCGGAACTGACCGACATCCGCACGGCTGCCGACGCTGAAGCGACGTGGCAGTGCATACGCAACCTGATCGCCGATCTCAAGCGTGAAGGGCGGCGACTGCACCTCTGTCTCAGTGGCGGACGGCGCATGATCGCGCTACTGGCGATGTCGGCAGCCGCGCTGCTCTGCGACCATCAAGACCGCATCTGGCACATGTACACACCAGAAACGACGTTGCAGCGGGTCAAAGACGGGGCGCAAATGCATGTAACTCCTGCCGACGGCGTGCAGTTGATCCAAGCGCCGCTGGCACCGTGGGGCGCCTATTTTCCGGCGCTGCGGTCGCTGGCGCAGATGCCGATGCACGCAGTGCAGGAGCAGATGCACCGCGTCGCCGCGGTAGATGATCCGCGCTGCCGCCAAGTGTGGGAGCGTCTCAGTCCGCGCCAGCGCGACGTACTGCGCGCCTTTGCCCGCGGATTGCGCCCTGATCAGGTCGCCGATGCGTTGTCGATTTCGTTGAGCACGGTCAATACACACAAAACCGCCATTCTTGCCGAGTGTCGTGTTGCGTGGAACCTTGCGGACGGTGAGCCGCGCGATTACCGCTTTATCCGCGAGCATTTTGCCGCATTCATCGAGCGAGTATAGCAGGCTGCCCGCGTGGTGGGATCAGCAGGAGTGCTGAGAAATAATCAGTAGAGGTGGGGAGGGAGAGGGGGATGGGGGGATGGTAGTATTGGGCTGATGCGTAAATCAATCTGTACGATGCATTTCGGCGCATCGAGAGAAGAAGCGGAGGACAATAACAATGCGTCGGCTAAAAACTCTTGCAATTAACTTTTGAGCAGTCATACTCTTACCAGTGATTGCTCGAACCGATCATTCAGCTAGGATAATACTGTACTGCTTTAGTTTTGTACACAACACGAAGGAGAGGTAAATAAATGACAAATCAACCTGTTATTCCTCAAAACTATGTATCTGATCACCTCTTTCTGCTTGTCGGCACCAATCCGTTGCCTAATCTAGTTGCAGCAAAGTTGCTCCTTAAAAAGGGAGGACTGTTATATCTAGTGCATTCATTGGCTACCCAGCCGGTTGCGGAACGTCTGGAGCGATATTGGATAAAGGTGGAAAAGCAGAGCCAGCCACAGTATGTTTGTGTAGATGAAGCAGATGGGACTGATATTCGGCAAAGAATCGATAATGCGTTGCAAAATATTCAAAGCGGTCATGTTGGGTTAAATTATACAGGCGGCACGAAGACCATGTCTGTTCATGCCTGTAGAACTTTGTTGGATTATCAGGCATCTAAGCGTTGCAATGTAACCCTGAGCTACCTAGATGCGCGTTCTAACAAGATGTATATCGAGCATGGAAGTAATCCACTCTTCAAATCCGACTCATTACTGTACGAAGTGCAGCCAAGTCTGCAAGATATTGTTACATTGCACGCCTTCAAGTTAGTCTCACCTGTCGAAACTCAGGCGATGCTTCCCGATCTTGCAAACGTTCTGGCAAATGCGCATGGATCTCCAGAAGCCGGTGAGGCGTGGCGAACATGGTGCGATGATGTTTTGCGCAAATATACACGAACGAAGAAATCCAACGAATGGGACAACAAGATAGAGGGGGTATCTCTCCCCTTGCCCAATGATGCATTGTTGAGTCAGGTGATTGATACGATGCGCCAGAGGTTTAGCCTATCTGAACAAGAGAACACCCTATCTTTGGGTAGTGCTAGCCAGAAGGCTGGTTTTCAAAAAGTAAAGCACCTCTGCGAGTGGTTCGATGGAAAATGGCTCGAACATTATGTCTTTGATTGCATTTTCCAGATTAAAAACCACTGTAACATACATGATGCTGGAATGGGTATTCGTCCCCAGAGTGACAAGGATAGACCGGAGTACGATGTTGATATTGGCGTTATGCAAGGTTATCGACTCTACGCCATTTCATGCACGACAGATGCCGATCCCGGCATGTGCAAGCTCAAGCTCTTCGAGGCGTATCTGCGAGCGCGCAATATGGCCGGTGACGAAGCATACGTCGCGTTAGTGTGTATGGCAAACAATCCTGAGAAAATCGAGCGCCATATTGGACGTTCGTGGGATGCTGCCGGGAAAGTGCGGGTATTCGGGCGCTCACATCTTAGAGAACTATCCACGCGCTTGAAAGATTGGTTTAACAGTGTTGGTTTGCCATAAGGGAGGCGATAATGACCGAATATGTCCTGACCGCCATTGACACAACCCGGATTCAGGACTACATCTTCGGCAGCAACAGGCTTGCCGAGAATATTGGCGGCTCTGAGCTGGTAGAGATGGCGACGCATCAGTGGGTGTATGAAGCGTTGCCACCTAACAACAATGTAGATGCAGCAACGGGCAAACTGGATAGCAAGCATACGATTGACACCCTAGATGCTGAGGTGCTCTACGCAGGCGGAGGTAATACCGTTATCCTGTTCAAGACATTCGATCTGGCACGTACCTTTGCAAGCCAGTTGACGCGACGGGTGCTGAAAAACGCTCCCGGCTTGGAACTGGTCATCGCTCATCGCCGATTTGATTGGGCGCAGGATTCGTTGGCGCAGATCGTCAGTACAACGCTTAGTATTGATCTGGCACGCAAAAAGCAGAACCGGGCTTTCTCAACGCCATTGTTAGGGTTGGGAGTCACGGTTCCGTGTGCTTCAACGGGGTTGGTTGCCTCCCGAATTGTCGAGAAAAAGCCGGTCTCTCTGGAGATTCGAGCAAAAAGCAGTGAAAGCGTCCAGGACCGGAGTCTGGATCGCTTGAAGGCAAAATTGCCGAAAATACAGCAGGACAATTGGGAGATTCCGCGAGATTTTGATGATCTGGGGCGCATCAAAGGGGAGGAAAGCTACATTGCTGTCGTGCATGCCGATGGCAACGGGATCGGCAAGCGTGTGCAAGCCATTGCAAGCTGCTACAGCACGCCACGCCAGAACCGTGATTATATCGAAGCAATCCGCGATTTTTCGCAAAGCCTAGAGCGCGCCGCTACCACTGCTCTGAGTAGCGTCGTCAATCTGATGGCTGACGCTTTCATCGCCGATCCTGCACTCGCCAGTCATCACCGCGAGAGGTTCCCACTGCGTCCGATTGTCTTCGGCGGCGACGATGTGACGTTCGTCTGCCAAGCAAGGTATGGTTTGTCGCTGGCGGTGCGTTATCTGGAGGCATTTGAAGAAGCGACTCAAAACGAACCCGCATTCGGTGGCAAACCCGCGTATGCATGTGCTGGCATTGCAATCGTCAAGACCCACTATCCGTTTGCTCGTGCCTATCGTCTCAGTGAGCAACTCTGCCGCTCGGCAAAGCAGATGCTAAAACAAAAGCAAATTGAAGATTCCGCCATGGACTGGCACGTTGCAATGAGTGGTATTACGGGTTCGCTAGAGGCGATCAGGCAACGTGAGTATTCCGTCAAGCAGGGTTTGCTCCATATGCGACCGCTGCTGCTCCGCGACTCGGAGGTCTCCTGGCGCACCTGGACGGTCTTCAAAACGTTGCTCGATGAGTTTATCAGGGAAGATAGTGAATGGTTCGACCGGCGTAACAAGGTCAAGGCGCTACGTGAAGCTCTGCGCCAGGGGCCAGATGCCGTAACAGACTTTCTGAGCACCTATCAACTTGATGCATTGCCGAAGGTCGGAACCATCAATGTGGCTGGCTACGAGAAAACTGGCTGGGCAGGAGATCGGTGCATCTATTTCGATGCAATTGAAATGATGGACTTGTTCACCGACGTGCAGAGGATGGTGTCTAATTCCGTGACGGCAGATGGTGTATGAGGCTGAATATGACAACGTATATGCTCCGGTTCACGTTGCAGAGCGGCGCTACCTTCGGACGCGGCGATGGTGTGGCAGGCCTTCTCGATGAAGAGGTGGATCGCGATGCCGATGGTATGCCGTTTCTGCGTGGACGCACATTGAAAGGACTCTTGGCGGAAGAGTGCGCCAACCTGTTGTATGCGCTCACATTACAGGAGAAAGCAGAGCAGTGGCGCGACAGGGCATATCGCGTCTTTGGTTATCCGGGGAGCACCTCGAAGGACACGGGTATGCTGCGCGTCGGGGACGCCCGTCTTCCCAAGCCGCTGCGGGATGCCATCAGAGTGATGATCGATACTGCGGATCTGTCTGCTGATGAAGTATTTGAGTCGCTAACCGCTATACGCCGCCAGACATCGATCAACGAGCACGGTGCGCCGGAAAAGGGCAGCCTGCGTTCTATGCGCATTATCCTGCCGGGAACGATTTTCGAGTCTAGACTCGAGTTTGCCGAGACGCCTGACGATCAAACGCTTGCTTTGGTCGCGGCCTGTGTACTCGCATGGCGACGCGCCGGAACCGGGCGGAACCGTGGCCGTGGCCGATTGCAGGCGCACTTGCTCGATAGTGATGGCACAGACATCACCGAGCGTTTCTTTCGCGTGTTTGCCGGGAAGGTGGCGCAATGAAGGTCATTCCCTACCGCATAACCCTGCTGGAACCATTGCTGGCAACCCGCATTGCAGGCGATCCGAATAGCGCCGTGTCCTATCCCTATGTGCCCGGCAGTACTGTGCGTGGAGCAGTTGTATCTGCATATATGCGAAAGAAGAGTATTGAGACCATCGACGCCGGGTCGAAGGAAGTACGGCGTCTCTTCTTCGATGCTCGCACACGGTATCTGCACGCTTACCCGGTTGATGCTGGGGGTCGTAGAACCCTGCCTGTACCGCGATCACTGTTTGCTATCAAGGATGATGAAACGTGTTTGTACGACTTTGCCCACGAGGTTATTCATGAAGTGAATAACAAAAAGGTGCAATTCGTCGCTGCTGCTAGGGACTCTCAGCCGTTCTGCTGGATCGATGACGATGAGATGTACTTCATCGCTCCACAGCGCCGTATCAACGTTCACACCAGTCGAGATCGTCTGATGGGACGGGCGACAGAAGCGAGCGGCGCTGTTTTTCAGTACGATGCATTAGAAGAAGGACAAACATTCGCCGGGTGGGTGCTGGTAGATGACGACAGCGATGTCGAGATGTTGAAGTCGCTTTTGCGGGATGTTCAACACCTTGGAGGATCAAGCAACAGTGGGTATGGACGTGTATCTGTCGAAGTCGGCGATCTTCGCGAGCCATGGCGTGAAACGCCGGGACAGGCTAATGACATTGCCGCCGGACAACCGTTCATTGTGACGCTTCTGAGCGATGCGCTGATCCGCGATCCGGCGACCGGGCAGGACACGTGGGATGTGCGCCTTGCATTGCGGGCATTGCTCGGTGTTGCTGTTGAATATGTTCAACCAGAAGCAGACGAAGAACGCCGCAGCGTCTGGCGGATGGAAGAGGTAGGCGGGTTCAATCGCGCGTGGGGATTGCCATTGCCGCAGGCGCATGCCATTGCTGCCGGCAGTGTCTTTGTGCTTCTTGCAGAATCCCCGATCAGCGCCAAAACGATTGCTGCCGTCGAGTGGCAAGGGATTGGTGAACGTCGGAGCGAAGGCTTTGGACGACTGGTTTTCGACTGGCAACGCGAATCGAAACTGAACGTTATCAGGGCGCCTGAAAAACCAAAGCAAATGCGTACTCTTCCGACATTAGAAGGACCCGCGCGAGAAATGGCAGAGCAGATCGTTCGTCGGATGATCCGTCGCGATCTAGATCGTCAGCTTCGTAAAGCGATCTACGGCATCCGACTGGATCACCGAATACCTCTTTCCAATGCCCAGATCTCGCGGATGCGCATTATTGTGCGCGAGGCATTGTCGAATGGCGATATTGCTCGTCTACAGCGTTATCTGGAAGACAATATCAAAACACGCCGCTCGGTGCGCGATCAGTTTGAGCGCACGCGCATCGGGAGTGAGCGACTGTCTCGCTGGCTAGAGGATCGCCTGAAGCAGCCCGAGTCGGTCTGGGACAAAATCGGTGCGCAGAACCTGTCGAAAGGTATTGGCGCAAATGTTCGTGTAAGTACACAAGGAAATGAAGCCCTAGCGCGTGAGTATACCATTCGCCTGATCGATGGCGTACTGGCGCGACTAGCAAAAGAACGTCGCAGGGAAGGCGGTGAATGATGAGCGCCCATCCTCTGACCAAATCGCGGCAAATCTGCGAGCGCTGGTTGATCGAAGGTGACTTGGTGTTACAGACTCCCACCCATCTTGGGAATGGCGATAGTGATGGCATTGTCGATATGCCGCTGTTGCTAGATGAGGCGACAGGCAAGGCGTTGCTGCTTGGCACGTCGCTCGCCGGAGCGCTGCGTAACTATGTGTATGAGCGACGGCATGGATTTGGTGTGCGTTTGAATCGAGACGGCATGCGCATCTTCGATAATGCTATCGAGTCGCTCTTTGGTGCTGAAAAGGGGAATGACGACGGTGCTCAGAGTGCGTTGGTCATCGATGATGCAGTCGGAGAAACACCGAAAGTTGAATTGCGCGACGGCGTGCGCATTGATCCGGTAACGCGGACTGCCAAGATCGACTTTGAGAATGGTAGACCGCGTGGGTACAAATATGATCTTCAGCTTCTGGAAGCGGGCACAACATTACCATTGCGCATAGAACTATTGATTAGTCAAAATACCGACTCACAAGAGGTTCGACAACTGCTTGCCCTTGCGCTTCACGGTTTGGCAACAGGCGAGATTGCCATTGGAATGCGCAAGCGTCGCGGATTTGGCGAGTGCAGGGTTGCGACCTGGCGGGTCCGGCAGTATGACCTAAAACAGTCTTCCGATCTCCTTGCCTGGCTTGCATCAGAGTATCCTAATTGGGGATATAAGCCGACCCAACCTCTGAAAACAGGAAACGACATTGCGGAGTTACTCGGCGTTTCCCTCGCAAGGGTTGAGGATAAGCGCAGTGTATGCGTAATTCAAGCTACGTTTGCTTTGAACGGATCGCTCCTGATTCGGGCAGGTTTCGGCGAACAGGATCGCGGCCCGGACACCGTGCATCTGCACAGCAAGCAAGCCAATGGTACACGACGACCGGTGCTCTCCGGTACCAGTCTGGCCGGCGCGCTGCGCCATCGTGCTGAGCGGATTATGCGCACGATTGCGAATAGTAGTCGCACGCCGTCAATGATCGACGAGATGTTTGGCCCGGCTGACATCACTTATGGCAAACAGCCAGCTAGGGCTAGCCGATTGATTGTCAAAGAGACGGTTATTGAAAATCCGGTTAATCTGGTGCAAAACCGGATTCGCATCGACCGTTTTACCGGCAGTGTTCACGGAACCGGGTTATTCAACGAGCAACCGGTTTTTGGAAAGGACGATACGCTCATAACAGTTGATCTGACGCTACGCAATCCGACCGACGCGGAAATTGGCTTGCTGCTCCTTGTGCTCAAAGACCTCTGGACCGGTGATCTGCCGCTGGGTGGCGAAGTAAGCATCGGGCGCGGGCGATTAAGGGGAGTGAGGGCAACTGTCACAACGTCTCAGCATAAAGAGACGCCTCTCACTATCGAAACCGCTCAAAATGGAAAGTTGACTGTCCATAACGGTGATGCGCTGGAAAACTACGTCAAAGCGTTGCGCAGGTATGTTGAAACCGTAGAGGTGACCAGATGAAGGACCCCTATATCCTTACTCCTGTGGAGGTGGATAACAGCTTTGCGTCCGATCCAGCACAATGGTTCGTCACCCAAGCGCAGCAACATGGGTTATGCTATCTACTCGTCCACGCCGATGATGGAGTCATTTGGGGACGTATTGATAGCGCCGGTCTGCACACGTCTCAAGGCATCACTCCAACGTCGCCGCCATTGCGTGCGGTCACCTTGCAACAGGCTCGCTTGTTCGGGCCAAAGGGCGAGTTGCTGGTATGGCGCATTGATAATGGATGGAGTGCGCGGCTTGTCACTGATGTTGACGGAAACTCGAACGACGTTATTGACGAAGACCAGATTCTGTGGGGTGATACAGTCGAATCTACACACAATGGTTTCACGTTAGTGCGAGAGGGGTCTCAAGGTATGCGTCATGCTGTACCCGCGATCGTCACACCTGACCAACTCAAACACCATGAACTACGCCTGCGTGTGCGCCACTACATTACAGAAAACGACGATGGTGAAGCTCGCATTGCGCTGAGCCGCTTAGTCCAAGTCTTGCCGGAAAGTGTCTGAGGAGGAACACCGTGACATTGCCAAAACACGTGAATCCTACGAAAGAACGAGCCGTTGCACCGTACAACTTTGTCCCATTGCCGGATCAGATCGTAACAATTGATCCTCAGACACTTCCCGATCAGGATCGGTATCATCCGGATCGAAACACCGGATACATCGAGTGCATGATCACAACCGAGACACCGATATTCGTGCGTGCGCCGTTGACGCCGGAAGAGTTCGAGCACCAAGAAACCGGGAAGGACGACAATATCCCTTGGCGTCAACAGGTGCGCAACAAACCAGACTTCTTTTCCACCGATCCGGCAAAAACTCCTCGTATTCCCGGCAGCAGTCTGCGTGGCATGCTACGCCAGCTCGTGGAGATCATTAGCTACAGCAAGGTGCAGTGGGTCTCCGAACAACCGCTCGTCTACCGTGCTGTTGGTGACACGACCAGTCATGGTGAAAAATATCGCAATCGTATTATGAAGAATGACGGTCAGCGTTCCAATCGCAGCGGGAAGCTGGCGTGGCACTACACGCCGCTGGTTAAAGCCGGCTACATCTTTGAGAAGCGCGGCGAGTACTTTATTCGTCCGGCACAGGATATTGGGGGAACAACCTTTGCTCGGATTCGCAGTGATACTATTCCTAGCGGGCTGAAACCGTGGGGCGCGTGCAAGAATGCGTCTGAAATCTGGTTTCAACCGGGCCAATATGATTATCAGAACGTGCGTGGCGGGTTCCTGCGCATCAAGTATGCGAAAGTGGTCCGTGCATCGGCGCAACAAGCGCAAGATTTGATAAAGGGTGCTCTGGTACGCAGCGGACCAATGGCGTCGAAACGTAGTGAAGCGGTGATTTATCCGCCTGATGAAGATGCGGAACTGATCCAGATCCCTGATGAACTCGTAGCTGCCTATAAAGATCAAGTGAGCCAAGAACAGGAACATTTGTTAGGAAAAAATGGCGTTCTACGCGATGAACAACCGGTCTTTTACCTGATGGAGGACGGCAAGCTAATGTTCTTTGGTCATACGATGATGATGCGGCTGCCATATCATCGCACGCCGCTCGACTTCGTGCCAGAGGCGTTGCGCCGCGAAAGCGATCTCGATCTGGCAGAAGCGATCTTTGGCTACACAAAGTCAACCGGTGAGGGCAAGGCGCGTGCTTACGCCAGCCGCGTCTTCGTTGGCGATGCGCTGTTGGAACCCAACCAAGCCGACATCTGGCTGAGTGGAGAACCAATCGTGCCCAAAATCTTGGGCAGTCCCAAACCAACCACTTTTCAACACTACCTGACGCAACCAACACCTGATCCTCAGGAGAAGAGACGCGATCGTAGCGGCAACCCGAAGTATGTGAAAGAACTGACCGACTATGCCGATCACGGCAAGAGCGTTATTCGCGGGTACAAGCTCTACTGGCATAAGGGAACGGTCACAGCAGCTGATCTTCAGGAAGAGCTGGATCGGTTGCGTGACGCACAAGGACGCGAGAAAGAAAACGACACACAACATACTCAGATGCGACCAGTTGCTCCCGGAGTTCGTTTTCGCTGGCGTATCGCCTTCGAGAACCTCTCTGACGTAGAACTTGGCGCGTTGTTGTGGGCTTTGACGTTGCCTGGCGAACCCGACAGAGCGTATCGTCACAGCATCGGTATGGGCAAGCCGTTCGGTATGGGGGCAATCAAGATTGAGGCTAGTTTGATGTTAGACGATCGTCAGCAACGCTATGCGACCCTGTTTGAAGGCGATGACTGGCGCATC
This sequence comes from uncultured Chloroflexus sp., assembly GCF_938091255.1. Classification (NCBI taxonomy): domain Bacteria; kingdom Bacillati; phylum Chloroflexota; class Chloroflexia; order Chloroflexales; family Chloroflexaceae; genus Chloroflexus; species uncultured Chloroflexus sp. Next base: position 517 of record NZ_CALLJH010000052.1, on the reverse strand, counting down.
GGCACTGTCAAGGCGGATGATCGCATCCCAGAGTTCGTCTCCTGCTTTGATCGCCTGATTCTCGCACAGATCGGCGCTGCCAATGTTTCAAGTCTTGCTAATGTCGAACGGATTCAAATGCTGCTTTGCATGCTCGAATGGCCGGGTCCCGACAAAGAATTGACCCGCTATATGGAGATCGAGCGCCAAGACCCTAAGATCAAACGTGGCAAGATTAACGAATACAAGGATCGGCCCGTTTTACCTGATCCGCTACAGGTTTGTCCTGCTGGTCGACGTACAACGTCCTCCGCTCCTCGCTTGTCAGCAAAGGACTCAATCGAGATTAGTCGTCCAGTGTCTATTCAGGACGTGCGCGAGGGCATGTACTTGGAAGGAAAGGTAGTGCGGGTTGAACGCGACCGGGTGGTTGTTGATATCCTCGGTCACGAAGCATCGCTCAGTCGCGAGCGTCTTGATCCTCCTGCACGCGACATTGCCGACATGCAGGAACGTTTTCCGGTAGGCAAGACCATTC